>JAQVGO010000175.1 GCA_028696715.1 Bacteroidales bacterium | reverse complement strand
TCTTTGGCGAGCTTCAACCGCTGCGATTCACCTCCAGAAAGGGTATTGGTAGTTTGCCCCAGACTCAGATAACCCAAACCTACATCCTCCAGCACCTTCAATTTTTGAACAAGATTTTTTTGACCATGAAAGTGATTCACAGCTTCATGAACTTCCAGTTCTAGGACTTCGTATATCGATTTGTTGTTCCATCGAGGCAGAAGCACTTTGGGTTTAAAACGCTTTCCCTCACACACTTCGCAGCTTGTATAAACATCAGAAAGGAAATCCAGACTCACTTTGATCTTACCCTGCCCCTTACAATTCGGGCAGCTGCCCTCAGCATTATTAAAACTAAAATGCTGTTTTTTAAGCCCAAGCGTTTTGCTTTCGGGCAGCTGCGCAAACAGCGTCCGAATCAAATCAAAGATTTCAGTGATGCTGGCAACTGTGCTTAAAACCGAACTGCTCATCTCATCCTGATCAGCAACAACCAACTGCTGAAGATCAGCAAAACTAATTGAGCTACAATTGATTGGTTTCTCAGCCTTAAATGATTCAGCGATCACATCAAAAGCCAACGAAGTTTTGCCACTTCCAGATACACCACTTATCGCAATCAGCTGATTCGATGGTATTTCCAGATCAATATGCTGTAAATTGTTGGCGGTAGCTCCTATTAAACTCATTACCGCAAGCGTATTATCGATAGCCCGATCATTCAAGATCAGCTTTTGATTAAGGTACTTAGCCGTAACAGATTCAGCATTATTTAAAAATGTAGCTAAACTTGATGATGAAACAAGATTTCCGCCATACTGGCCGGCTCCGGGGCCCAATTCAATCACATAATCGGCATGATGAATCACTTCGGGATCGTGTTCCACATAAACCATCGTATTGCCAAGAGCTTTAAGCTGATCAAGCACCCCGAGCAATTTTTTGGTATCGCGTGGATGAAGACCTGTTGTGGGTTCGTCAATCACAAAAGTAATTCCGCAAAGATCAGCCTCCAATTGACTGGCCATTCTTACCCTGCGTGCTTCACCGCCTGATAAACTTGCAGCAGGACGATCGGCTGAAAGGTAAGCTAATCCGAGCTCTTCCAAAATTTTTAGTTTTTGTTGAATTTGCGTTTGGAGCTTCAAGGCAACAGCTTTATCAAGGCCAGACAATTTATCGGGAAGCTGTTCAAAAAATGCGTGGGCTTCCTTTATGGTCATCGATGACACCTCTGCTATGGACAATTTGTCAAGCTTTATGGCTAAAACTTCTGAATTAAGACGAGCGCCTTTGCAGGCAGGACATAGTTTTTCACGAATAATTTCTTCAAAAGCTTCTCCCCTTTTTCCTTGCTTTTTGAGGTGAAAATCTTCCTCAATCAAATTCGCAAAACCTTTCCATTTCGTGCTGAGTTGGTGGTTTCCCTTTCTGCCGGCGCGATTAAACTGCCAGTCAACCTCAAAAATCTCCTCTCCACATCCATATAAAGCTATTTCTTTTGCTTGAGCATCTAACTGATTAAAAGGAATTTCAAAATCAAATCCTTTGAGTTTGCCAACAGTTTTTAAAGTTTGAACGTATTGTCCGTCAGTCTCCCCGAAAAAGCTCCCTGGCTTTGTGCCATCCATTGCACCTGCTGTAAGTGATTTGTCAGAATGAGTGATAAACTGCTGTGGATCAGCGAACAACACACGCCCAAGCCCATTGCACATTGTACAAGCTGCCTTGGCATGATTAAAGGAAAACGAAGACGCAGGCATTTCATGAGGTTGATTATCCTTTGTTTTTCCTATCCGCGAAAAAAGCAAGCGATAAGCTTCGGAAAGTCCGGTCATCGTCCCAACCGTTGATCGTGGATCAATGTGAAAACTATTTTGCCGGATTGCAATCGCCGGACTAAAGCCACTCCCCTCTTCCAATTGCGGACGACTGAGCTTGCTCATCATTCTTCTGGCGTAAGAGGTGTAACTTTCTGTAAAACGATTTCGGCATTCCGTATAGAGCGTATCAAATGCCAAAGCACTTTTTCCGCTTCCCGAAACGCCTGTAATCACAGTGGTTTTGCCATGAGGAATTTTAATATCAAGCTGCTTGAGGTTATGCGTTGAAACACCCTTGAGCTGAATGAAGTCCTCACGATTAGGTGATTGCGATTTAGCCTCTGAATCATCGGTGCCTTTTGATATGAGACCGCTTAAAGCTTTAGCAGTAAGGGATTCTGGATGATTTAGCAATTCCGTAGGAGTGCCGCTAAAAATGAGTGCTCCACCATTTTCGCCCCCAGCCGGTCCAAGATCAATAATATGATCTGCCTGTAAAATAAAAGTCGGATCATGCTCGATAACAATAACCGTATTCTGCTGATCTACAAGGTCGTTCAATGCGGTGAGTAAGGCTGCCACATCAGCTTTATGCAAGCCGAGTGTTGGCTCATCGAGCAAGTAAAGCCCATTCCCTTTTGTTGTTTTATGTAATTCCGAAGCAAGCTTAACCCTTTGTGCCTCACCGCCGGATAATGTAGTAGAGGGCTGTCCCAGCTTAAGATAACCCACCTCCAGACGAATCAGCTGATCAATGATTTTTGTTGCCGCAGGAATATTTTCAAAAAACGCTGAAGCCTCCTCAAATGTCATTTCCAGCACTTCAAAAATATTCTTTCCCCTGAAAGAAACTTGAAGCGTAGCATTATTAAACCGCTTTCCTCCACAGCTTTCGCAGGGAACCTCCACATCACCCAGAAAATGCATTCCCAAATGTGTTCTGCCAGCACCATTGCATTGCTCGCAACGGCCACCTGCAGTGTTAAATGAAAACTGGCCTTTGTTGAAACCCAGCATTTTTGATTGTGGCTCCTCAGCAAACAATGATCTTATCACTTCAAACAAACCGGTGTAGGTAGCTGGATTGCTTCTCGGGGTTCGGCCTATCGGCGACTGATCCACTTCAAT
>JAQVGO010000084.1:7317-12623 GCA_028696715.1 Bacteroidales bacterium | reverse complement strand
AGATTATAATAATTTGGAGAATTGGGAAGATATATGCTATTGCTCAATGAACAATTCATACCATCCCAACACGATTGTTAGTGCTGATAATAATTGGCAGCTTTTATTAGCAATGAAAAACGGAGTTACCCTGAAACAGTTGGATTCTTTAAAAGTCCCTTATACTAAAAGCCAACTCTTACTTTTAATGTCGCAGCAATTTTTGAAAAAGGATGACGGCATATATAAAACTATCATTCCGATTTTGGATAATAAACAGACCTCTCTTTTAAGAAAACAATCACAATCTGTTGCAAATGAAATTTACCCTGAAATTGAGCAAGAATGCCGTAATTTTGTCACATTTTTATCAAAACAAAACAGGTCGAATAATGCCTATTCTCTATTATTTTCATATGTGTTGGACGGTCTAATTTGGAGACAATTTGAAAAAGAAGGAATTATAAAAGAAAGTGAGAACTTGGGAACTTGGAGTGGAAACTATTGGTTTTTAACACCAAAGCGTCTTGTTGACTGCGGAGGAACGAATTCTTTATCAAATGAAGATATTGAATTTAATTGGAACTGGTCATATTCAGAAAAAGTAACAGACGGATTGTGGAATAAGAACATAGAAGCCCTTTTTCTTATAGCACAAGGGAATTCGATTCCTGACAAAGAAATAATTAATGAATTTGCTGATTATGGCTTTTTTGACAAAAATTCGCATCTGACCATCCCAGTAATCAACGAAAAAGAAAACAACGACTTATATTCATTATCTATAAAAATCATTGATAAATTGTTGCTTACATTTAAAGCAAAAACTGATGTTGAACAACTTAAAATATCATATGGATTTAACAACAGCAGCGAAACGGTGGTTATTTTTTACCACGAGGTTATGTTTGACTTAATGGACTTGCTGATAGAAAAACAAATCATCCAATTACCAACAGCATTTAAAAGTCCCGAAAAAGCGACTCTCAAAGATACCGCTGATTTATGTTTTATTGTAATATCGAAATAATGTATAGCCAGCACACAACATTTTGTATAAGTAATGGCAGGGAAAGTGCTAAATATCAAGGTTTGTAGCCCGCTTAAACTGCGTAGAGGTTTGACAGGAAACTACCACGCAATCTGCCACTACTCATACGATTTACCGTTGGCAACAATGCTAAAAAGACAACGACAATGGAACAATTAATAACAAGTATTTATCAGACATTAGAAGACTATCGGGCGGACGAGAACAGACCCCTTGTTCGTATGAATACAGACAGAATTAGAGATTGGATTAATCAGTTTGATAATGAATTGAGAGTGCCGATACTAACTGAACTTGATAGTATTTTCAAGAAAAGGTATTGTTCAAAATCAAAAGTCAAGGACTTCTTAGACCAAGTTATCCAAGTGTTGACTAAAGACTTCAATTTTAAAAGTGCTGATGAATTTCTTAAAAATTCCGATTTTTTAAACCTCCAACCAGAAGGTAAGAGCCAGAGAATAATGCTCTCATTACTTGACGAGTTAATTCAAGAAAAATATGGACTTTCTCTCACTGACTGTGGAACAACTTCAAAAAAGTATTCAATTTATATAGACGACATACTTTGTACAGGGTTGACGCTTATATCAGATATAATAGAATGGTCAGACAAGGATTTCAATGCAGGTAAGAAAAATAAACAAGCGGTTGCTGATGGCTCAACTGTTTTAGTTTTTGCTTATGTATTCATTCACGAGAAGAACTACTACAAAAAGAAAGCTGAAATGAGGTTCAAAATATCTGATGCAGTAGCCAATAATCATAAAATGTATCAATTAACAAAAATTGAGAATAGAACAGCGCAGAACTCGAAGATTGATTTAATTTATCCGCTTGAAAATGGGCAACCCCAAAATGTAATAGACTACAAAAATGAAATTGTTCAATTAGTTGATGCCCATACTCAACAATATAACAGGACAAGTCCTGAAGAATTTTACAGGCCAGAGGGACTTCCTACCAAAGAACAATTCTTTACAACTGCTCAGAACAGAACTATTGTTGAGAATGCCTTTCTACAAAAGGGAATAGAGATTCTACGAAATGCAAATCCCAAAAATACAAATATTAGAGCACTAGGTTACTCAATACCTTCTCTAAAGAATTTCGGATTTGGTGCATTGTGTTTTACTTGGCGTAATGTTCCAAATAATGCCCCATTGGTATTTTGGTATTCAGGTGGTGGGTTCACACCACTTTTTAAAGTAACAAGAGGAGTTTACCCGATAGTAAACTTTAACTTTGTAGTTAATCCAACAACTCCTGATGATGATTTACCTTTTTAATTATGGATACGAAAAAACACGAGCATAAAATCTATAAAGCAAATGAGTGTTGTATATTCAGAAAGACCAAGGAATTATATGGAGGCCTTTCTAATATGGCTTCGGGCTTTCCTTTGAAAGTAAATGACAATCATATACTTACTTCCGAAGCAATATATCAGGCTTGTAGATTTCCACACCTTCCAGACATTCAGGAGAAAATAATTAAGGAGAAAAGTCCAATGTCTGCAAAAATGGTTGGCAAGCCATATAGGAGTAATTCTAGAGAAGATTGGGATGATACTCGTATCAAAATAATGCGATGGTGCCTGAAAGTAAAACTTGCGCAGAATTTTTTTGAGTTTGGAAAATTATTAGAAAGCACTTTTGATAAGCCGATAGTTGAAGATAGTAGTAAGGATGATTTTTGGGGGGCAATAAGAGACAAACAAGATGATAACATTCTTAAAGGCACAAATGCTTTAGGACGACTGCTTATGGAGCTAAGACAGTTTTACAATGAAAAAAGATACAGTTATGAAATGTTCGTAGTTGAGCCTTTAAATATTCCAAATTTCACACTCTTTGGAAAAAAAATTGAAACGATTGATGAACGAGAAACATTTATTTCAGCAATTAAAAAATCAACAAGATATTTTGAAATTGAAAATCTTAAAACTTGGACACCAAAAGAAAAGGAATATTCCAAAGTAGAAAGCAAACAGCCCATTGTAAGTGAACCAACTTTTGAAGAGAGGAAAAAAGAAAAGGAGAATACTTTAACTAAGAAGAAAACAACAAAATCAAAATCTACGAGAAAGCAAAAAGAAACAGTTAAAAATGATAACACAATACAAACAACCTTACCATTTTGAAAAACAAGCACATACACGCAATCCGTTGGCCACATCTTGAGACCGGAAAGCGTTACAGCATTTAGAAAAGGTTTTCTTATATTTGTCCTATGGAAAAGTTAGGTGACATAGAATTTAGAGTAATTGGAAAGTCTGGTAATCAGGAACTAATGCCTGACAACTATGACATTAAGCATATTGCATCACTTCTGCAAAATGTTGAGGATTTACTTTTCCCTAACAACAAAAAAGAAAGACCTTTAATCACATATGATATTCAAGAGGGTTCTGTAAAGCATATTTTTAAGACAACAATACAAACAGTTATAGGTTTTAGTGCAATTTTAAGCCAAGTCAATGAAAACCAGTCGATAGATTTTTTGGATTTAAAAACTGCACGTGCTATTGAAAACATTCAGAATTTATCCTTACAGAAGAACTATGAATTTCAAATTAAGACTTCATTAAAGGAAAGTTACGAATTGCAAATTTCACCAAATACAAAGTACTATAGGACTGAAAACATTTGGGTAGATGCTGAATTTTATTTTTATGGAATACTAAAAGATGCTGGTGGGAAAAATAAAGCCAATATCCATTTGGATACACAAGATTATGGCTATCTAGCAATTGAAACTGGTGAAGATTTCTTAAAAGAACGTGAAGAAAATTTACTATATAAAAATTTTGGTGTTAGAGCAATTGGAAAACAAAATATAGAGACAGGAGAACTTGACACTAAATCTTTAAGATTACTAGAATTAATAAATTACAACCCCAAGTTTGATGCTTCATATCTCAATAATCTAATTTCAAAAGCCAAAAAGAACTGGCAAGGTATCGACCCCGATGAATGGATTAATAATATGAGAGGAACTTATGAAGCATAGTGTATTACTTGATACCAGTTTCTTTATCCGACTTCTAAATGATGAGGATGAATTACACGAAAATGCACTTTCATATTACAAGTATTTTCTTGAAAATGACATCGTTCTAAAAGTCTCAACTATATCAATTGCTGAATATTGTGTTTTAGGAAAGCTTGGAGATTTACCTCTTAAAGACATTCAGATAGTACCATTCAATTTAAATCACGCCGAGAAAACCGGAGAATTTGCTCAAGTAATTTTTACTCATAATAGAACAGCGAGTGATAAACTTCTCCCAAGAGCAATAATCCCGAATGATTCAAAATTATTTTCACAAGCCGACCTTGATAAAAGCGTTACACATTTTGTAACATCTGATGAAAGGTCATTGAATACTTTAAAAGCCTTAAGAACTGGAATTAGTCCTAAATTTGAGATAATAAACATCAGAAATCCTTATAACCAGACTTTCGGAATATTAGACCTCTAAATTAAATACGGCGCACAACAAGGGGTGTAGCCAACGTGGGTTGAGATGGGTTTTGGAAGCTGGTTGCTTTTTGGTAGCTTTACTAACGGAGGATAGAGGCGAAGTTTCAATCCCCCAAACAAAACAAGCACGCCAACGTAGGCAAAAATTGTAAAATATCCGCCAAATAATATGTCAATCTGTTTTGCGTCAATAGGCACAATTCACACTCCTTTCAAAAGAAAAGAGGGAATGCCAATACAATCAACCGAATCAAAAGGAATAAGGGGTACAATAAAATTGAAGAGAAAATATGTTGAGGGCTTGCTTGACCTTGATAAGTTCTCCCATATTATCCTGATATACTACTTTCATAAGTCCAAAGGATTTAACCTGCAGGTCATCCCATTCCTTGACGACAAACCACACGGGCTATTTGCTACCAGGGCTCCCAAAAGGCCTAATGCAATCGGCCTATCAGTAGTAAAACTCCTGGGCATTAAAGGCAACGTTCTTGATATTGAGAATGTTGACATGCTTGATGGCACACCTCTTTTGGATATAAAACCGTATATTTCTCAGTTTGATATACATGAAATAGAAAAAAGTGGCTGGATAAACAACAAGACAGGCTATCCTAACGAGGTTAAATCGGACGAAAGATTCAACGAATAACTCCGCTACCGCACGAACCTACCCGCCAGCCGGCGTGGAGCCCGGCGAACACCTTAAAAAATGAACTAGGGGTGAGGCATCCAAAAAAAGTATGTGGGGTTTGGGGCAAAGCCCCAAGATTCGCACTCGCTCGGCGAAGTC
>JAQVGO010000084.1:0-7217 GCA_028696715.1 Bacteroidales bacterium | reverse complement strand
GCAATGGGTTGATTGGTGGTTTTCCGATTAATTTCGTATCTGTATATTTTAGTCTGAATTATGATTGAAAGTTATGGGTTCAACATGAATAGTTGAAATAATACCAAATTTATCTTCTATAATATTTTCAATTTCAGTAGCTATTCGATGACCTTCCTCGATACTTAAATCATTTCTAAGCTTAATGTGAAAAGTCAACTCCTGATGTCCTACATAATTGTGAATATGAAAATGATGTAGCTGTATGTTTTCTGTATCATACTGTTGAATCGAATTTCTGATTTTTTCTATCAATTCTGAACTAGGTTTCTCGCCAAGTAGTTTGTTTATTGCCTCTTTCGCAATTTGATAGGTGGCATAAAACAACATCAATGAGATAATTGCACCTAATGCACTATCAATCCACCAAATTTGTTTCGCAAACAAAATCCCAATCAACACTACTACCGATGAAAGTGCATCTGTCCGATGATGCCACCCATCAGCTTTTATGCTTACATTTTCAGTTTTCCGACCAATGTAAAAGGCGTATTGAGCCAATGCCTCTTTAGCAACTATCGAAATAATTGTAACCACTATAGCAATTGTACCGAACTCAGTAGATTCATGGTTTTTAAATTGAGTGAATGAATCTCTAAGGAAATCAAACGCAATTATACCAAGAAGGAAAGCGATAAATAAAGCAGCAATCTGCTCCCACCGTCCATGTCCAAAAGGATGCTCGGTATCTGGTTTTTTGGACGATAACTTTACAGCTACAATGACTATTATTGAGCTGAAAGAATCCGAAAGCGTATGCCATGCGTCAGCCGTCAATGCAATTGACCCCGTTACCATGCCAGCCCAAAATTTTAAAACGAAGAGAAGGCTATTTACAATAACTGAAATAACTCCTTCTAAGTAACCCGATCTTGTTTTATCCATAAATTCAATATAGTTAGCCTTACCTAATCATTAGAATGGCTTATTAATGCAATTCAATGATTCGACAGATTTATTTAATAGTACGATTAGTATTTCTTTTTCTGATTCGGTCATTCCTTCGGTTAGCAAATCTGCTATTCTTTTATGCAGCTCTGTGTGTAACGATGCAGCTTTTTCGCCTTTCTCTGTCAAATGAACATGCGCACTTCGCCTGTCATTATCTGAGGCAACTTTATATAGAAAATTGTTTTTCGCAAGTCTTTCAATCATTACAGATATTGATGCTTTGGCAATATTCATTTTCTCAGCCAATTCAGTAAGTGAAGGATTCTGCAAAACCTTAATTAATTCAATGCAATACAGTTGTCTTGATGTCAGATTCTTCAAATCTGTTTCTTGTTTCATTTCTTCTTCAAGAATCTCACTTGAATGTAGAATTGAATTCAATATTTGTTCTAAGCTTCTTTGCATTTTCAAATTATTACGATACAAACATACATTATAATTAGGTATATCTAACTATATTTCTGAAATATTTTTAAAAGTCACTTTATGGATGCTTGTCTGGGATTTTTTCTTACATGATCGCTAACTACGTGGTCGCTTTTAATACGAGTTTCAAAAGGATCGTTGTTGAGCCAATCATAACCTTTATTAATCCTGATTTAAGCTACAACCCCGAAGGTTTTGTAAACCAAGATACATTTAACTTTTCACGTATGTTTTTGCACTACCCCAATCGGTACGATGGCGAGGATTTCGTTGTGGGCAACATTGGGAATGCAAACGTTAAGATGTCCCCGAAGTGGAAGCATTGTATGTAGTAAAGGCTGGGGAAAGAAGAAGAACGAGAGCAGATACAACATCATCTTTACGGACCTTCTGTTTTTAGCCGATTTTGGCGTAGAGTTCCAAAAGTCAACCATTATAATTCCAAGGAGAGATATTCCAGATGTGTTTACTAAAAAAGCGCATCGCGAACGTTCCGAACAGCTGATGGTGATAGGCTGTCCCGATTTCACAAGCCATTTTGCTGTATACACCGAGGATGAAACCGAGGCTCGAAAACTCCTTGCCAAACCCTTTCTACAGTGTATTATAGATTTAAATCGTAAACATTCAGGTAAGGTTTACCTTTCGTTTGTTGGCTCGTGTGTATTCATCGCGATATCCAAAGCGGAAAACCTTTTAGGAACCCCCTCTATTCAAAAATATCACTCGAATAGAAAGTGTAAAGCCTTACTTTGAGCAGGTTCAGCTTTTTACCTCTCTACTTCGCGAGCTCAACCCTGCCAATGATATAAGGCTTATTGTAAGGTTTACGGCAAACCTTTATCAACTTGGTATGTTTCTTTAACATCGCCTAATGCTCAAAAAGGGCTTTGCATTGGCCAATGCATCATAATACCTGATGTTAAGCTGTGATTTTTCAATGATTTAAGTAACTTTGCAACCAAATTAAAAGTTTATGTCAACTAGTTTAAATAGTAGGGAGCCGCTGATTTTAATATCGAATGATGATGGCTATCGTGCCAAGGGGTTGGAGGCTCTAATACAAATGGCCAAGCCGTTGGGCAGGGTGGTTGTGGTTGCTCCCAGCGAGGGGCGCTCGGGCATGTCGCACGCCATCACCATCAAGGATCCACTACGAATCCGTAGGCAGAAGCGTACCGACGATGTGGAGCTGTACTCGGTGAATGGTACGCCTGTAGATTGCATAAAGCTGGCCATGAGCCAAGTGCTTAAAACCACTCCCGATATAATCCTATCTGGTATAAACCATGGATCCAACTCGTCGGTTAGCGTTTTCTACTCCGGAACAATGGGAGCAGCTATTGAGGGGTGTTTGTACGGAATCCCTTCCATTGGCTTTTCGCTGCTCGATTTTATGCCCGATGCCGATTTTACTGGTGCTGTGGAGTATGGTAGGCCCATCATAGAGTCGGTGTTGGCCAATGGTCTTAAAAGAGGCGTGTGCTTAAATGTAAACTTTCCGGCTATCCCTGCCGATGAGCTTAAAGGCGTTAGGGTGTGCCGACAGAATATGGGCACGTGGCGCGAGGAGTTCGAAAAGCGAACCGACCCCCGTGGTATTGATTACTACTGGCTAACTGGTTACTTCCACAACGAGGAGCCCGAGGCCACCGATACCGATGAGTACGCCTTAGCGAATGGTTACGTTTCGGTTGTGCCCATTAGGGCCGACCTAACCGATATGGCCGAGGTGGAGACCCTATCAAAAAGTTTCAATTTAGATAATACAGCAGAGGTAAAGGCTGAAAAATCAAAGTCTCAATAAAGCATCTCCTTGTGAAAAGAAAATTCGACAACCTTACTTTAGGTCTTATAGTTGGAATAGTGGTTCCCCTTATAACTTACTTTTTGGTGCTCCGATTTGTATACCCATTTCAATTCGCCGACAAATCGCTGCACTCCATCTGGCTACACCTTATGGCTCCAAAAATGATCAGCATTGGGGCAATACCCAACCTGGCATTCTTCTTCCTTTTTGTCTACACAAATAGGCTGAAATCGGGTAGGGGAGTGCTAATGGCCACCATTTTTTACGCCATAGTGGTGCTAATCATGAAGCTAATTTGGTAAGCGCAAATCCTATGAAGTACTACTTGATAGCCGGTGAGGCCTCGGGCGATTTGCACGCATCGAACCTAATGCAGGGCATTTTATTGCACGACCCCCAAGCCCAGTTTCGTTTCTTTGGTGGCGACCTAATGGCTGCCAAAGGGGGTGAGCTGGTTAAGCATTATCGCGAGATGTCGTTCATGGGCTTTTGGGAGGTGCTCGTTAACCTTCGTCAGATATCAAGAAATCTAAATTATTGCAAAAAGGATATTGCCCAGTATAAACCCGATGCTGTTATTCTGGTCGATTATCCTGGGTTTAACATGCGAATCGCCAGGTTTGCTAAGCAGGCTGGGTACAAGGTGTTTTACTACATCGCCCCTAAGGTTTGGGCGTGGAAGGAATCGCGGGTTAAGGCATTAAGGAAATATGTCGATAGGCTGCTAATCATTTTCCCCTTCGAGGTTGATTACTTTAAGAAGCACGGTATTGATGCCGTTTACTGTGGAAACCCGCTGGTCGACACGCTGGTTGAGGCCGGAAAAGATGAGGCTTTTATTGCACGTAACAAATTGGACGGTAAACCAATAATTGCGCTGCTTGCGGGTAGCCGTATGCAGGAGATAAAATATAACCTTCCGGTTATGGTAGGTTTGGCAGAGAAATTGTCTGCCTATCAGCTGGTGATTGCAGGCGCACCCTCGCTCGATTATAGTGTGTATGAGCCTCACATAAAGGGTACTGGGGTAAAGATAGTTTTTAACCAAACCCAGGAGCTGCTAAAGCACTCAGTGGCTGCAGTGGTTACCTCGGGCACAGCAACGCTTGAAGCAGCGCTGCTAAATGTACCCGAAGTGGTATGCTACCGTGGTAGCCTTGTGTCGATGCTAATTGCAGGTATGTTTATCAAGGTTAAGTACATATCATTGGTAAACCTAATAATGAACGCCGAGGTGGTGAGGGAGCTTGTACAGTTCAACCTGAACAGCGAAACTCTGTTCGATGAGCTGAGCAGCCTTCTGCCTGGGCAACCCGGCAGGGAAAAGATGCTTAATAATTTTGCCCAGCTACGGGAAATTCTTGGCGCTAAGGGAGCCTCCAACCGATTTGCCCAGGTAGTTGTGGCGTCTGCAACGAATTAAATATGCTCGCTTTGCAACAGAAGTGTTCCAAAGCCGTAACATAAGTTTTGCATTAACTATGTTTTTATGAAGCGAATTGTACTTTTTCTGGTTGTTTTAGTATCGGTTTCAGCAGCAGTAGCTCAAAAGATAAGCGTTAGCCTGCATAACGAGCTCAATTTGCAAACCGTTTTAATAACCCCTGTAAGTGGGCATTACACCATTATAACCGAGGATGGCAACTTTGCCCTAAGCCCCAACCAAATTATTTACATTTCTCGGGTTGGCGATTCGGTTAGGGTTCGCGATATGGCATCGCACTTTGGCACGTGGAAGCGAATCTCCATTGTGGGACACACCGAAAATGATGCAATTCGTATCAACTCTATTCTACCTTCGTTCCCAGCGCGTATTTACGATGAGAACCTAGTTTTTTATGTTGATTTTAACCGCCTAATGGCTATTAATATTGTCGATTTCGATAAGTACATCGCAGGGGTTGTTGAGGCCGAGTCGGGCCCATCGGCGCATATCGAGTTTTACAAGGCGCAGGCGCTCTTGGCTCGCACCTATGCTCTGGGGCATATCGATAGGCACAAGGGCGAGGGGTTTAACCTTTGCGATCAGGTACATTGCCAGGTGTATAAGGGGCGAGCCAGCCGTAACCCCGACATATTAAAAGCCACTAAGGAGACCAGTGGCCAGGTTGTTGTTGATGCGAATAGGGATCTCATAGTGGCAGCTTTTCATGCCAACTGCGGTGGCCAAACCGCCAACGCTGGCGATGTTTGGGTTACCTCGCAGGATTACTTGGTTTCTGTCCCCGATAGCTACTGCCGCAATATGCCCGGGGCAACCTGGGAGGTGCGAATCCCCATCGATAGGTGGCGCGAGTTTTTAATTGACCGTGGAGTTCCTGCACAGGATATGGCGCCTAGCCAGTTTGCATACGCCACCAAGGAGAGGGAGTACTACTACGTTGTAGCCGGGATTAAGATACCAACTGCTGATGTTCGTACCTACTTCAACCTTCGCTCTGCGTACTTCTCTGTTGATATTGTTAGCAATATGGTTAGGCTGCGTGGCAGGGGGTACGGCCATGGTGTTGGTCTTTGCCAAGAGGGCGCCATGCAGATGGCCCGTAGGGGCAGAACCTATCAGCAGATCATACAGCATTACTTCCAAGGGGTATCCATTACTCATTACACCGATGTGAATGGGTTTGATGAGGATATCAACATTGTTGATATAGATTAGCGTGGCACACTCCTATTGCGCATTAGCGCTTGGTGGAGCTTACAATATTATTGTTTTACATTAACCTTAATTTTACTAATGTTTATTATTGACAAACCTTATGTCTCTGATTTGTTCAAAGATACAATTATCAGGAATAGCTATAAGCTTTTAAAGAACGAGTTTGCAATTAATGCTGGCCATTTTAGCGGCGATTTAATGTGCGATACCCAGCAGATGATTAAGGAATTTGAGGCAAAAGAGCTGCTGTACCTAAACTCTGAGAATAGCATTGAGTGGATAGCAACCAACTTGGCCAATACCTCTTTGCCCCAGTACATCAATGTTTTCAAGAACAAGGCCCTGTTTAGGGATATGATTCGCAAGATGTATCCCGATTTTTACTACCAGCTGCTCGATTTAAGCGAGCTTAGCAATTTTGATGCTAACAGCATAAGGAAACCATTTATTGTAAAGCCAGCGGTTGGGTTTTTAAGCCTTGGGGTGTATACCATCTATAGCAACGATGATTGGGCTAATGCTGTCAAAGCCATTGAGAAGGAGATGATTGAGGTGAAGAATATGTTTCCTAAGGAGGTGCTAAATACCAGCAAGTTTATTATTGAGGAGTATATTGAGGGAACCGAGTACGCCTTTGATGCCTACTACGACAGTGAAGGAAATCCGGTGATAGTAAATATCCTCAAGCACCTTTTTGCCTCTGCCGAGGATGTTAGCGATAGGCTGTACATCACATCAAAAAGCATTATCAACGAGTTTAAGGATAGGTTCCAATCCTTTCTGGAAGCGATGGGGCAAATTCTCCAGATTAAGAATATCCCCATTCACGTTGAGGTACGGGTTAATGGCGACTCCATAGTGCCCATTGAGGTAAATCCAATGCGATTTGCTGGGCTGTGTACCACCGATATTGCCTACTATGCCTATGGAGTTAACCCTTATGAGTATTTTATTGAGCGCAAGAAGCCCGATTGGGAGAGTATTCTAAAGGGCAAGGAGGGTAAAACCTACAGCATTGTTATTCTCGATAAGCCAAGGGGGATTGACGCCAATGATATAAAGGATTTCGATTTTGATGGAGTTTTAAAAGGATTCGAAAAACCGCTTGAGGTGCGACGTATGGATATTAAGAGGTACCCCGTGTTTGGTTTTGTTTTTGCCGAAACCCGCGATGAGAATTTTGCAGAGCTAGAGAGTATTTTGAAGAATGATTTAACGGAGTTTATAAAGCTAAATGATTGTCCGTTATGATACCTAAAGCCTTTGTGTCATTGCGAACCACGAAGTCAAACCCACGTGCTTTGATGGTTAAACAATCTATAAAATCCTGTT
>JAQVGO010000083.1 GCA_028696715.1 Bacteroidales bacterium | reverse complement strand
CTGTGGAATGGCACGTTCTATTTCATGCTGATACTTGGCTGCAATGTCATTCACGCCTACCTCAGATTGATAAAGAACACCGCTTCCGGATACAGCGGGTTCAATTCTAAACCGCACCACTGCCCAACAAGGCTTAGGCATGGTATAGGCATCATAGCCTTCGCCAGTGGCTACAGGTGTTTCTTTGTAAATAACCTGTGGTTCATCAAATCGGGCATTTATCTTAAAACGTTCAAGCAATATGGCCTGCAATATCTCCAGCTGAATCAATCCCATAATCCTGATGTGCAATGCACGCTCGTCTCTTAACCAAAGCAAGTCCAGGGTTGGATCTTCATCGCAAAGCTGCTGCAAAGCACTTACCAAAGCCGGATAATCTGCTTCCTGCTCCGGAAAAACCTGAATGGTAAGCAAAGCAGAATTCAGGCTAACAGGCGAAAAATTTTCCCTGGACTCACCCAGCCAGTCGCCTGCCTTAACGTCCGAAAGCCCCGTAATAGCTCCAATATCGCCTGCCAGCAAGATTCCTGTATCTGTATGTTTTTGACCGGTAAGCTTTCGTATCTGACTAAGCTTTTTCATATGCTGTAAACCAGAAATAACAACATTATCGCGATTTCTAAGTGTACCGTCAAACAAACGCACACTCGCAATCCGGCCAAGTCTGTCGTCGTGCTCCACTTTAAATACAATCCCCGAAAGTGGTTTTTCCGGGTCACCATTAGCCAAGGGCATCAGCCTAACGATCCAATTTAATAAATCCTCAATTCCTCGGTCAAATTTTGCTGAACCATAAAGAACCGGGAAAGTATGACGACTCTGAAACTGAAACCGCAATGCATTAATTAACATATCAAAATTCACTGCTTTGCCATTCAGGTAGTGTTCAAGCAACTGATCATTACCAGAAATAATCTGTTCTGCCAGCGCTGATACTGCTTTATATGTTTCTTTATTTTCAAGTTTATTATGAACCTTTGCCTTTTGAGTCCCTTCCTGCTCAACCTGTTGAATAAAGATTAAATCCTGGCTCAACAAATCCTTCATATCCTCCTTAAGACGCATAAGATCAACCCCATCACGATCAATCTTGTTTACAAAAACAAGGACTGGCAATTGCAAAGCTTTCGCCGCAAGCCAGAGTGTTTCTGTATGTGGCTGAATTCCTTCAGCAGCTGAAACCACCAAAATGGCTGCGTCCAAAGCAGGCATAACCCGTTCTACTTCTGCCGAAAAATCGATGTGGCCAGGCGTATCGATTATATTTATTTGTGTATCCTTCCAATTAAAAGATGCTGAAGCAGCACGCACCGAAATTCCACGCTCTTTTTCTATTGGAAGCCAATCTGTTTGGGAAGTTCCTTTGTCAACACTACCCAGACTCCTAATAACGCCAGCCTTAAAAAGCAAATGCTCCGTTATGGAAGTTTTGCCAGCATCTACGTGTGCCAATATGCCCAGATTGATGATCTTTGATGTTTCTCCCATTTATTTTTTTCTCCTTGAAATGCAAAAGTAGCAGTTTAATTGGCGGCGAGAAAACACAACTGATTTGCGGGAAGAACAAAAATTGCCTTCACATTAAATTAATCAAGTGTTAAGTAGATTTTTTTTAACCATAATAAGCTGAAATCACTTAATTTTGAGGCTTTAAAACATTTGGATGTTAATTCTTACTTCGGAGCGTGTTTTGGTATTAGTAAGCTATGATATTAGCTTGCATTAATCTGTTGATTAGCTGACATTTATTATCGACATGATTTTTATTGTCATCAGATGACAATTCGTTTTATATTTTCAACCTAATTTTATTAATCATGAGCAAAGAAAACACATCCATACACGATTTCGATTTTCAAATCATTTGTGAATATTTTTCCGGACTGGAACGCCAGGGCCCCGGAAGTCCCGAAATTACGCTCAAAGCTCTCAGTTTTATTGGGAGTTTGAGTGAGCAGGCACAAATAGCCGATATTGGCTGCGGAACGGGTTCGCACACCAGGGTATTGGCACAGCATGTCTCAGGGCAAATTACTGGCATTGATCTCTTTCCGGAATTTATAGCATTGTTCAACCAGCATGCCATTGATCTCAAGCTGGAAAATCGGGTAAAGGGAATTATTGGTAATATGGAATCACTTCCGTTTGAAAATGAATCACTTGACTTGATCTGGTCCGAAGGTGCTATTTACAATATTGGTTTTGAGCGCGGCCTGAATGAATGGAAAAAATTCCTGAAAAAAGACGGGCACATCGCTATTTCCGAAGCTTGCTGGTTTACTAACAGCCGACCGACCGAAATAGAAACATTCTGGTTGGATGCCTATCCTGAAATCGACACTATCGGCAATAAAACAGTGCAACTGATGAATGGGGGCTACAAGCCAATTGCTATCTTTACATTGCCGGAGCATTGCTGGAAGGAAAATTTCTACATCCCTCAGAAAACGTTACAGGAAAAATTCCTGAGCAAATATGCCGGAAATGCAACCGCAGAAGCTTTTGTTGCCAACGAAAGACGCGAAGCCGAACTTTATGAAAAATACAGTTACTATTACGGTTATGCATTCTTTATTGCGCAGAAAATTTAGGGTCAAATTGTTTTAAATCAACCACACCTGGATTAGTATGTTCGGGTGTGGTTTTTGCAATCAATTGATGCAATGATTAACTTCAAACTTTATCATTTCTCATCTCATTGATTTTTTTTTCACTAAATTTACAGTCCCTTCTTATAAGGTATAATTTGCCAATTATGAAAAAGAAAATTTTAACGCTAAGTTTTATTCTGGGTTATCTGATTGCATTTGGGCAATGGGAATGGGTAAACCCGAGCCCTTTTGGTTGGAATTTGTATGCATTGCATTTTTTGAATGAATCGCATGGATTTGTTGGCGGCGAAAAAGGCAATTTGTATGTAACGACTGACAATGGGAATACCTGGGAATACATTAATACCGGATTGGATCAAAGCATTACCAAAGTGTATTTCATCAATCCTGATACTGGATTTTTAAAAACCCATGAAGGTTCTATATATCGTTCTTCGAATGGGGGCAACAGCTGGGAAGCCATTAATGTACCCGAAGATATTTATAATGACTTTAATTTTGTGAATGACAGCACTGGTTTTGTCTGTGGAAAAAGCGGGAAACTGCTTAAGTCTATTGATGCAGGAGTAAACTGGTCGCAATTGCTAATTAATTCACCTTATGATATTAATGCACTCCACTTCATTGATGAAAGCAAAGGGTTTGCTGTGGGGGATTTACATCATGTGTATAAAACAACAAATGGTGGTTTACGCTGGGAAATAATTTCAACAGATCCAATGCTCGATTTAATTGATGTCTTTTTTGTTTCGGAGAATGTCGGATATGTGTCAGGAAGTGATCACTTTATTATGAAGACTTATGATGGTGGTAACTCCTGGGAATTTATTATGAGTACACACACTATATCAAAACTGTATTTTACAAACGAAAACACAGGCTATGGAATTTCAGGAAATCAACTACTTAAAACAACAAATGGAGCTCTTTCCTGGAATACCGTTGTGATGGATGATGTAGGAAATTATGAATTTATTGATGCGAATACCTTGTTTGCTGTTGGATATAACGGTAGAATTTTAAAATCCGTTGATACCGGCTCCACTTATAATAGTTACACTAATTCATTTACCAATCTTAATCTTCGAGATATTCAATTCGTAACTGATCACATGGGATACGTTATAGGATCCACGCCTAACCAGTCGAACAGCACTGAGATTTATAAAACAACAGATACAGGCCAATCTTGGAATACTGTTTCATCAATACCGCACAGACTCCCTGCAAAAATGTTTTTCACGTCTTCAAATCACGGATATATTTCATTCAAAAACGGATTGCTATATAAAACAGTTGACGGGGGAATCACTTGGGATGAGCTTCAAACAGGCTATCAAGAAAGTATAACTGATTTACATTTCATCAATAATACCATAGGTTTTTTATGTTTAGAAAATATCCCTTCTAAAATACTGCGCAGTAAAGACGAAGGAATAACATGGGATGTAGTTTATGAATCTGATGACAGCCCTGTACGAGCCTTACATTTTATCAACGAAAACACCGGTTTTGCATTAATCTCAAATGGCCAGGTTTTAAGAACGGATGATGGAGGCAACAACTGGCAAGAATACTATGTTTCAGAAAACGAATTACTTCTGGATATTCACTTCGTTGATGAATTTACCGGATATGTTGGAGGTTTCTCAGGAGCCTGCTATCGCACAAGCGATGGAGGATTGAATTGGGAAAATGTTCCTCTGCCTGATCCTTATGCCATTCTTCAATTCTATTTTCTAAATGAGACAACTGGTTATGCACTTGCTGATGCTGCGAGTGTTTACATCACTGATGATGGCGGATCACAATGGCATCGATTCGATAACCTACCATCAAGATGGTATAATGGCATATCCTTTGTTTCTTCTACAATGGGATTTATATGCGGGGATGACGGGCTGATTATGAAAACAAACAATGGAGGTATTGTAAACATTCCAGAACCACAAGCAGCATCAAAATCTAATTTAATCTACCCCAATCCAGCGCGATATGCGATAAATCTAGATCACATAGGACGAGATAATTTAATTGCCAAAGCCTTTATTTACGATATTTCTGGCCGCTTGGTGAAAGAGGTAAATCGCGAAAGTTTATCCCAAGCTGTTGACATTTCATTTTTAACTTCCGGAGTGTATCAGCTTATAATCATTACAAGCGAAAATGAGCCCATTAAGTTTAAATTTATTAAACAATAGTAAAATCTCTGTTTCATGCATAAGCTATGGAATTTTAAGCTAATACCAAACAAGTTGGTCTTTTCAATTCATTACCGAATTTCTTTTCAAGCCAAAAAAATATAATTCATTTATAGACACTTTTGACACGACATTAGGCAAAAATCCTGTCTGATTGGTTTTCGTGAAACTACGAATTACAAGTCTAAAAAATACGAATAATACCGTAGTATTTTGTTTTTGCAATTATTATTTTTTTGCATCAAACCTCAAAATCTATCAATTATGAAAAGAAGTATTTTTACAATTTTAATGCTAACCTTAGTATTTATTACAGCTAAAGCAGATGAATACTGGGATATTTTTTACCGTAATTATTTGATAAATCCCGGCATAAACGTTCAGAGCAAGTTCGGTGCTGGCACAGATGGAAAATTATACCTGGCCGAAATTGATTACTCTGGTATTTATGACCCGGGAATCACTTACGTGGATGTGCGCTCCTACGAAATCAGTCAATGGACTCAGGACAACACAGGACAAGAAGGCTGGGTAAATTTGGGCCAGCGGCTGCAGCTTAAAATGCCTAATAACGAGTCGAATATTGACTTCGTTGTAACGGCAGACAATCAACTTTATGTAGGCATGCAGGACAGTATTTTCTGGTATGATTCCAATGCCGATTTCTGGATATCTTATTATGTTGAAGATTACATCGGCGGAATGATGGCAGATGAATCCGGCCGCATTTTGATCCTTCAATCCATAGGAAGCAATGATGAGCATCATTTCCAGATCACTGAATTCGACGCTGGAAACCTGATACCGGTAGCGACAATTGATTACACCCTTCCCGGAAACATCCAGCTTTATCACAGGATCATGAACGAAGCCAACAGGATTTTAATGTTTGAAGATAATTATTATGTTTCTATAGCACGCGCCTCAACACATCAGAACTATTACTTTATGGGTAATGAAACAATCGGTTTTACAATGCTTCAGGAACATTTTACCCATCTCAACCTCAGTTCGATGGTTCTGAGTCCGTCAGGTGAACTCATTATTTCGCACCGCATGGGAGGTACTCCTTATTCGCTTGCCTTAAAGCAATACAATTTTGATCAGAACCAATGGGATGATTTCAATATGCAGGGGTTAAATGATGCCGAGGTCTATGGTAATCAACTGGCCTTTGATAAATCAGGCAAGTTGTATCTCAGTTATTCCGCTGACTTTAATCTTGGGTTTCTCTATGAATACAACGGTTCTGGCTGGGAACATGTTGGGCCGCTTGAATCCGTAGCAGTTGCCCATATGCCCCGTATTGCTTTCGACAACGATAACCAACTCTTTTTGATGCATGGTATTGGATCTGGTTCAGCACCATTAACGATCCGTCGCCTGGCTGATCCCACTGCAGATCTGAACGAAAAGGATATCTTTACTCAAAAAATAAGGCTGTTTCCAAATCCTGTGTCCCAAAGCCTCACTGTTGATTTGAATCAGCTAGGTTTTAAAAGTGGTGAAATTGAACTGGAAATTTACAATTCAAATGGGCAATTAATATTGGGACAAAATGTTTCAGGTGCCCAAACAATAATAGACGTAAATAATTTACCAAGTGGAATTTATATGCTAAATGTGAGAAACGCAGCAAATAACTTCAGGCATAGGTTTGTAAAACAATAAATCATCCAAGCAATTATAAACCCTGTATGATCAAAAGTCAGCAGGGTTTTTTGTCTCAAAACAATAAAGCAGCCAAAATAACTATTTGATAAATCCCATCCAATTAATAATTTTCACTTTGATTAAGAAAAATATTGTCTGCGTCTCGTTGCAGCATTTTTTTTGTTAAAAGCTCCTGATCAATCAACCACAAATTTAGCCGTAAACACTTTATCCTCAGCGGAAATTCTGACAAAATAAATTCCGGATTCCAGATCCACATCAAGCAGTTGAAGTTCGCTCCAATGTGCTTCTTTGGCATAAACAAGCTTTCCATTTACATTGTAAAGCGCCTGACTGGCCAAAACTCCCGGATTGATAGCCTCGGTCATCATTCTGAAAGGGCCTTTTCCGGGATTAGGAAAAATCTGTAAATCAGGTTTATTGGTGTTGTTCTCGTTGGTATTGCCAATGATTGAAACACATTCATCGTTTGAGATTAATTCATATAATACATAATCAAGCGAAAGCGATGTGGCTGTTCCAAAATCAAATGACTCAGCCGTAAACTCTTCAAAAACAAGCGTATAATCGGTGCTTTCAATCGAATAACCATAACTACACGAAAGGGCTTCACCCATCTCATTTGTTCGTATTAAACCTGTATGTGGCTCAGTTACCTCTTTAACCAATAAAATTGGGCCAAGCCCGAAAAATAAGTAGCCTCCATCAGAAAGTGAAACTGCCTGACTATTGATCATTTCAGGAAATTGTGCCCAAACCGGATTTCCATTCCAATCGGCCTTAACAAAACTGCCTCCACAACAAATCAATAAGTGTTCTCCGGAAATATCCCTGTTAATCCTTTGATGTTCGCTGTAATAGCTAGATCCTGAACCACCAAAACCCATTGATTTCGCCCAAATGAAATTACTATTCCTGTCCATGTAAACAAGAGCCGAACCTGGCGTACCACCAAAATTACCGGAAAAATAATAGCCGGAATCAACACTAATCAGATCGCCAAATTCAGAATCAAACTGATTTTCAAAACTGATTTTCTGTGAACTGATCAATTCGCCTCCCGAAGAAAATTGCATGATAGCTGTCTGCCTGGTATATTCGTTATCTGGTCTGTATTGTCCTCCCACTATGATCTCTTCATTATCAAGGATTGAAACAGATACACCAGTAAGATGTAAATCTTCATGGGCATAGGATTTAGCAAACAAAAGCTCACCTTGCGAATCGTATTTAATCAGTAGCAAACCTGTTGAAGTGGATGTCGGGCTTTCATAACCATAGCCCGTAATAAGCACACCTCCATCATCGGTTATGCTCATCCCGGATGAATTTAAATACCTGTCATCCGAAAGTCTTTTCACCCAGATCAATTCGCCACTTTTATCCATTTTTATCAAGAGAATATCTTTCCCCGAAGGTTCATAGGAAAACAGTGTTGCAGTGATAAAAAAGTTACCATCCGGGCTATTTACAATATCAGTAGGCTGGACATTATAACCCTGAAGAACCAGTTTTTTTGACCAAATCATTTCGCCGTTAATATCAAACAGGTGAACAGAACCAGCAGATGAATAGTACATCTCACTCCCTCCGGAGATCAGCATTAAGCTATCCTCCCCTGCCCATGCAGTTGCAGAAACATGAAAGGATTCATCGTCTTCATAGAATACTTTAGAATACCTCAAATCCTTATTTTGCGTATAGGCTAACTGGCTCAATAAGATAAAGGCTAATCCGATAAGAACATAATTTGGTTTCATGGCAGGTATTGATTAAGGTTATATAATCTCACAAAACTATTCAATCTGAGTAAAATAATCAAGTTTTATGACAATTCAGTTCCAAATTCAGCCAAAAAATCTTTAGCGTGAAAAAGCCAATGGTCATAAACTGAAGAAATTTTGCATCTGCTCCTCACATAATTAAGCCCGCTTATTTCAACTCAAAAACCTCCGTCATCTTCTTTTCGCAAGCCTTTGAAAATTGTGCCTTCAATCTATTCCATCGCTGATCTTCAAGGCTATCCAATAGTTTCAAACACGCCTCAAAAAGACCTAAGTTTCTATATAACTCGGCTAAAGTTACCATAAATTGATCCTCTTTTGGTTCGATCAAAGTTATTAGTGCCTCACAATTGTTAAGATAGAGGTGTTTATCATTTTCATTCAAAAACAGGGACTTCCCATTTCGGGTTCTGTCGTTAAAAGAACGCCATAAATCCAAACGAATCGAAATTTCATTTTCCTTCTTTCGGGCAACTTCCTGTTGAAGTGCTAAAACCAAATCATCCAAGCCCGGAGCTTTCGCCTGGTCAATTTCATTTAAAGTGACATCCGACTGCTCCTCAAAACGAAACAGTTCATCAACTGGCTCCTGCTCGTGTAGAAAAAAGAAAAAGTCGCATGATTGGCAGCGGATAAGATCTGGAAATTCTGGCAACATCGGTGCAATACGTTTGCCATCAGAAAAATAGCGGGCACCAAAGGTATTTCCGCTCATCAGGCTTTCGTTAGCTACTTTTCGTCCGCATTTTGGACAAGCGTAAATTAAGGTTGGTCCTGGCAGCATATTAAAGTGATTTATTTTTAAATTGAGTTGTTTACTAGTTGTTTATCAACATAATACGTTATCAATAAATGGAAATATTTAATCTATAGAAGCAGCAAATTGCCTGCCATATGTATCAGCTTTTATAATCGCATCGTACACTTTTTCTGCTGTGATATTATTTCCTTCATGATGAATAGTAGAACCCTCCTCGGTTGATTTTCGGGCAACGATCATCAATTTTTCCCAACTTACTTCATCAATTCCAATATCCGCCAAAGTTATGGGAAGGCCAACCGAGTGACAAAATGCAACAACTTCTCTGATTTCTTGATCAGGAGCATTAATCATCTGTAATCCAGCCTGTAAGCCAAATGCAACTTTTTCGCCATGATAATAGGCATGTGTTTCGGGCAAAGCCGTAAATCCATTGTGAATCGCGTGAGCCGAAGCAATTCCGCCGCTTTCAAAGCCAATTCCACTCAGCAAAATATTGGCCTCCGTAATATAACTCAAGGCCGGACTAATCAGGTTAGCTTCATTATCGGCTTTTGCCTGAACACCATATTTCAATAACACATCATAGCAAAGTTGCGCTAAATTTTGACCAGCCAGGGTGCTATATCCGCCGCACTCATTTTGGGCAGCATTCGCAGCACACGAGCGCGCTTCGAACCAGGTTGCAAGGGCATCGCCAATTCCTGCAACTAAAAACCTTACTGGTGCTTTCGCAATGATATCCATATCAACTAAAACCACAGAAGGATTCAGGCGCTGGTAATGCACTTTTTCGAAGGCTCCTTCTGGAGTATAGGTTACTGCACAGCCGCTGCAAGGTGCATCAGTAGAAGCAATTGTAGGTACAATTATCACAGGCAAGCCGAGCCGATCAGCTGCAATTTTGGCTGTATCAATCGTTTTTCCACCTCCCATCCCCACAACAAGGCTGGCACTTGCTCTTTGAATAGCACCTATGAAATGCTGAATTGCTTGTTCAGTACATTCACCTCCAAAAGTTTCCACGGCTATCTTTTCGGACAAAACAGTTGAAAAGAATTGTTCAGGAATAAATTTCTTTGCAGTTGGAGAAGCCAATATAATCGCCTTATTTCCAAATACTTCGATCAAATCAATGAGATTCAGGATTGCTCCTTTGCCCTGAATGTATTTACCCGGAAAACATGCTATGTTGTTCATAGAAAAGGAGTTGTATTATTATCGTAAAGGTATTCATTTTTTCACGACTTTCCTTCAAGGACTATGGAAATCATTTGGTCAAACAAAATTAATCGGTTTCTTTGAAGTTGCATATCTTGAGAATCAATCACATTCTTCAATCACCAGCTTGTCGAAAATTCAACTCTCGCTATACCTGAATATTTCAATAAATATTAGTCACTCAAAAAAATAACCCGTCTCAGAACCGAAACGGGCTATTAACCAATTAGAAAGTATGATATAAATAGCACGCGGGGTGCGTGCCTAACCAAACAACCATCACAAATATAAGAACTCTTTAGACGAATTGCAAGAAATATTTCTATTTGCTTGAAAAAAAGCCCGTCTCTGAATGGAAACGGGCTCAAAAACAACCAACCAATTAGAAATAATAATTAGTATAAACAGCACGCGGGGAACGTGCATCTAAAACAACAACCAAAGATACACAATTTCAAGTCGAAATGCAACACCTTTAACAATAAAGAACTTCTGCAATGCACTTTAATAATATAGCCGGTGTGATACCAATTTCATAAATATGAATCGTCCCCAAAAAAAATACTTCACCATTCTTCACACAATCCATTTTAAGCTTACTTTTTCTGTAAACCTATACCAGAACAAGACACCATATTAAAAACAGATGAATTTATAAATGAATTATGACCCAAAAACTACAAACCTATTTCAGGGCAAGTTCAGCTCCAATTCAGTTTAGCTTCCTTCTTTTGCTATGTTTTTGGCTTTGTAAGCCACATCAACCATCAGTCCGCCAAGTTGTTCGTACAGACTACCCATGCCATTGGTCAGGTTCCAGGTGTTGGTAACAACCACGATACTTATATCGTTTTCGGGGTCGTATGCCATAAGTGAGAGGTAGCCTTCGTGTGCGCCATTGTGTCCATAACCCAGCCCGTTGGTAAGCGACAAGCCACAACCATAAGCATAAGTTGTTGTAGTATTTACCGGAAGCACATTCATCATCATTGAGTTGACAGTATAGCTCGTCAGTGGCCCATTGCCACTTAACAATTTACGAATAAAAAGTGCCAGCTCATATGGTGTGGTGATGATATTGCCCTCAGCCACATTACCCGAAATATTCGAAGCTGTGACGTCATATACCTGCTGATTTTGCAGCACATAACCCGAAAAAAATGGCTCTGGCATCTGTTGATCCGATCCTAATACCGGCACAGTGGTATTTATTAAACCCATTGGTGTAACAAGATTTTGAATAATAAAATCCTGGTACGACTGTCCGGAAACCCGTTCGATTATTCTGGCCAAAACGGAATATCCCGTATTGCTATAATGATAATCTGCTCCAGGCTCAAAATAATACAGTTCGGTTTGTGCTACCACACTGATCAGCTCTTCAGGTGTAAAAGTATGATCTTCATCCTGATCCATTACATATTCCAGATAAAAATGCCCTTTATAAGGCACATCTGCAACAACGGAATGTGGGATGGAATCGTTAGTAACATCAAAAATTCCTGCCCGATGCCGCAACACATCCACTATGCTTATCTCATCCTTAAAAGGAATGGCATAGGCTGCAGTATTGGGCAAATAAAGCTGATCAGTTCCCGGAATCGTATCCGTTAGCAAATGATCAATGTTAAGTTTTCCCTGCTGATGCAGCAACAAAACGGCTGCAGCTGTAAATGTTTTGGTGTTGCTTGCTGCTCTGAAATGAAATCCGGAATTAACAGCCTCGTCAAAATGACTGGCCATAAAATATGGCTCACCTTTAACAAACACCTGCAATGCTATTCCACCAGGATAGGACGGATACTTCTGCACATATTTTGTCATCTCATTGTCCAACATGACCTCAAATTGTGATTGCAGTTCAGCTGGGATCAGGCTTTGGTCATCTTTTTTGTTACACGAAGTAATGCTGATCATCAGCATCAAAACGATCAAATAAGAAATTCTCATGCTTGTAGTTTTTTAATGGAAAACAAAAGTAAAATTAATTCTGATGGATTACCCTGATCCATCAAAATGATCAATATTTTTATGAAATAAAATCTTATTAAGCCGATTATTTTAGTAACCTTTAGAACAAAGGTTCTGATTACCTTGCTTACCAGGCACTTCAGCCTTGTTAACAGATTTTACTAAATCTCTGGTTATGAGTAGAAATAAACAGTGCTGATGTGTGACTTTCCAATAATTTACCAGCAAGTTTTAGTGCCCCGACTTGAGCCTTCTCGCTGTCAGTTGATCTGCCAGGTTCCAGGATAAAATGGATTTGTTTTCCTGTCGGTGATGAAATTTCTCTTTTCGTTTTTGAAGCTGTTCATAAAATTCGGTTCCGTGCATATACTCAGCTTCCAGAAAGAATAGCTGCTGCTGTGCTGCATCTATTTTTTCAAGTTCTTCCAGGCTTAGATC
>JAQVGO010000174.1 GCA_028696715.1 Bacteroidales bacterium | reverse complement strand
CTGTGGCAATTTTGTCTCCGGCTTCGGCTCGGGTTCTTAGATAAGCTTGTGGAGCCGACAACAAAACAGATTCCAAAATGGAACACAAAAATGATACGACTAAAGCAAGTAAAAGGTAAAGAATCAGGTTTATCACCGCTAAAAATTTGACTTCAATATTACGCATTTATGTGTTATCCTATGAAGATTTAAGCAGGTATCTTTCAACAAACAGTGAAGATTCTAACAATAAAAATACCCTTATTTAGGTATTAAGGTGCTCAATACTGGTTTTTAACTTTGTTCCCGATTAGCCAAACATTTAACTCATGAAAATCAAAATCTCAATCATACTATTGATTCTGCTAGCCGGAACTCTCCAAGCACAAACCAATCAGCAAGTTTTATATCAAAATAGTGCAGATAATTTATTGGCTGCACAGAGCAAACTAACCATTGGAGGATATGGCGAGGTGCATTATAATCAGACCCTTGATAAAGATACCCGGTACAATGGAAAACTTGATGTTCACAGATTGGTCATGCTTTTAGGCTACAATTTCAGTGAGAAAGTTCAATTTGTCGCCGAAATAGAATATGAACATGTTTCTGAGGTTTATATCGAACAGGCTTTTCTGCAATACCGGCTCAACCAGCTCATTCAATTCAGGGCAGGCTTGATGCTAATCCCTATGGGAATCATTAACGAATATCATGAACCTACTACTTTTAATGGCGTTGAGCGTCCGCTGATAGATGGCAAGATTGCGCCCACAACCTGGCGCGAAATCGGCTTTGGAATTACAGGAAGTTACCTGCCAGCCTCGTTAAAATATCAGCTTTACCTGGTGAATGGCTTTAATGGTTATGACGGGAGCGCAAAGCTCTCAGGTGCCAATGGTTTTCGCTCAGGAAGACAAAAAGGAGCTGAATCGTATATCAGCAGCCCAAACCTGACAGGGAAAATCGAATACTACGGCATCAAAGGCCTCAACATCGGCTTGTCAGGCTATTTTGGTAAAACACAAAGTACGCTTTACAATAAACTCGACAAAAATGATGCAACTGCTGTTTCACAGGCAGATTCTTCCGTTGTTGGCATTAATATGATTGGCGTTGATACCCGCTATACACTGGGAAACTGGCAATTAAGAGGACAGTTTTACTATGCCGGAATTAGCAATTCAGCAAATTATAATCATTTTGCAGGCAGCGACTTAGGCAGTGCTCTGAATGGCTATTATGTTGAAGCAGCATATGACTTGTTGGGCTCCAATCAAAAGGTAGATGCCGGCTTAATACCCTTTTTCCGCTATGAAGCTTACAACACACAAGCCAGCATGGAGGGTAATCTGAAAGCTGGTAAAGCAAATGAAGTGCAAGCCATTACAACAGGAATCACATGGCGTATGACACAGGGTGCTGTTTTTAAAACCGATCTGCAATTTGTGAAACCTGCTTCAGCCGAAAAGTACACCACTACCTTCAATGCCGGATTTGGTATCATGTTTTAAGTAGCAGCTTATGAAATTTATCATCCTGTTCATTTTCAATCTAAACTTACTGATCCTGCCTCCTTCGGGAGTGCAGGACTCAGAATTACCACGATCGCTCAACAGGGATCTTCGCAAACAAATGGGCATTGAAAATCCAGATTTCAAGTTAATTTCATCATACGATCATAGCGCAAACAGTGCTTTTTATGCTGTTGAGCAAAACAAAAAGTTAGCAGCCTATACCTATATTGGAAGGGTTTTTACTTGCCGTTCAGGTGGCTGTAATGCACCTTCAGTAAATAATCAAACTGCTGACAGCGAATACTTTGACTACTATATTATGTTTGACACAGAGGCTACCGTAAAATTTGTGAAAGTTTACAATTATGCTGCAACCCACGGCCAGGAAATCTCAGCAGCGTGGTGGCTCAGGCAATTTGAAGGTTATCAGGGAAAGGAACGCCTCCAATCCGGCAAAAATATCGATGCCATTTCTGGAGCAACCATTTCGGCAGTAGCAGCTACAAATGATATTCAGTTTGTGACCAAACAATTGATCAAATTAATCAACGACCCGTCGCATCAAAAGCAAACAGCATCAAGCCTAAAGTAGCCTAACTGCCTGATTATTCAACGATACGCATCTCCACCCTTCTGTTCCTTGCCCTTCCTGTTTCATCTTCATTGGAAGACAGTGGGTTATCAGAACCAAATCCCTGAACTAAAAGTCGTTCAGCATCAATTCCATTGGCCATTAAAAAATCTGCCACAGCCTGCGCCCGATCAAGGGAAAGCTTGCGATTGAAATTCTCCTCACCGGTATTGTCTGTATGCCCTTCGAGACTAATCTTTAATTCAGGATTTCGTTTCAGAAAAGTCTCCAGATTTTTCAGACCAGCCAAAGCTTCCGGAAGTAAAACGGCTTTGTTCAGTTCAAATAAAATATTCTCGAGCACTATGGTTTTTCCAGTCTTTATCGGTTCAAGCTCAACCTTTTGTAAAACCGGTTTGAGTTCTGTTCCCTTTTCCGGACGAAATGATTTTTCATAATACAAATATTGATCTGCATTTACCTGAAGCGCAAGATGTTTGCGGGCAGGAAGCACTACAAAAGCCAAACCTTTTTCATCTGTTTGCATAGTGATTAACTCATGGGCTAAAACAGGATCCGAAACAGTAATATCCGCATTTAAAGGCTGCGCAGTTTCTTTGTCCGTCACTAACAACTCAACATAGCTAACAGGTTCTGGTTGAAGTAATAACGGCAAGTCAAAACTAAAAATATCATAGTGATTCGTGCTGTCGGCTTTGGCAGAGATCATGGCAGTTGCGCCGGCAGCATCAATCACCAGATTTATCTGATCCGTATCCTGATTAATTGGAAAGCCCATGTTGACAGGCTTTTGCCACAGCCCTGATGAATCTTTCCGACTGAGGAAAAGATCCATTCCTCCCATTCCGGGATGACCGTCA
>JAQVGO010000173.1 GCA_028696715.1 Bacteroidales bacterium | reverse complement strand
TCCCTGCCCCCAGCTATTAAAAGCCAAAAGCATCATGACCATCACGGCCATCAATCGTAGTTTTTGTTTCATAAGATTTAGTTTGAATTTGTTAATTAATATCTTGATATTGTAGGTTTTAAGTGATAAGAACTCGACAAAAACAGGACATGCAATTTACACATTTTTTATTTAATAGATTGAGTTTGCAAAGCTAAGTTGTTCACTTGTTTTCAACTTTAAGCAAGTATTAATTATCGCCTTGATCATGGTTGTCCCTTATTCTTACGTTTTTGCTGAGTGCTGTGGTGTTTCCTAAGGTTTTTTATATGCCGGAACCGGATTTATTGTTTCAGTCATTGGATCAACTTCCCGAACCGCAAATGGAAATGGTTTCTTATCCTGAAGACTTTGGTGACGGACAATTTCATGTAGGTTCCAGGTTGTGATACTGCTAAAATCAGCTGTTTCAGTCCTGCAAAGTACGATGACTTTTTAAGTGCCAGCTTAGTTCAAATTCATCATTAATTCAAGTAGTTGATTTGATCATTTGTAAAAGCTGTTAAATTTGCGAAACAAAATCTTAAAATGTAATGAAGCAGGTGATTTTAGGAGCCGGCGGAAGTATTGGCAATGGGCTGGCAAAAGAGCTTAAGAAATATAAAACAAACATCAGGCTGGTAAGCCGAAACCCTAAAAAGCTGAATGAGGATGACGAACTTGTTGTTGCCAATCTGCTCGGTAAGGCTGCCGTTTCGGAGGCTATAAAGGGATGTGAGGTGGCCTATTTGGTAGCAGGTTTAAAATACAATGCTGATACCTGGGAAAGACAATGGCCGGTCATTATGCAGAATGTGATTGATGCCTGCAGGCAGCACAACTGTAAGCTGGTGTTTTTTGATAATGTGTATATGTACGATCCAGCAATGATTGGCCACATGACCGAGGAATGTCCGGTGAATCCTTCCAGCCGCAAAGGAAAAGTACGTGCTGCCATTGCAAAAAAGTTGATGGACGAGGCAGTGACAGGAAAGCTCACTGCTTTGATTGCCCGTGCAGCAGATTTTTACGGACCCGGAGAAGTGAACAGCATCTTATCAGAAACTGTCGTTAAGAATTTTGCCAAAGGGAAAAAGGCCAATTGGATGGGCGATCCCGCTGTGCCGCATTCTTTTACCTATGTGCCTGATGCAGCCAAAGCTACTGCCATGCTTGGCAATTCAAAGGATGGCTGGGGACAGGTTTGGCATTTACCAACAGCTGCCAGGCCTTTGAGCGGATTGGAATGGATAGAGAATATTGCTTCCGAAATGGGAGTGAAGCCAAAATATACTGTTTTAAGTAAGTCCATGATCAGAATGCTGGGTTGGTTTATACCCTTTCTTCGCGAAATGCCAGAGATGATGTATCAGTACGACCGTCCATATGTGTTTGATAGCACAAAGTTTGAGAAAAGATTCAGCCTTAAAGCAACTCCTTATGTGGTTGGCATTCGCGAAATGGTTAATGATTACAAGAAGCAGGTAAATATTTGATTTACATGCAATATTTATTTTTAACTTGCGTTTGGGTTTCATAAAAAGACCTACCCTCATGACCAGAACCAGATCATTAATGCTGTGGCTATTGCTTACAGTTGTATTTACTTTGTTATTTTACAGGCAGCACATCGGTCTTAATCTACTGATTTATGAGCTGCTGGTTTTGTTTAGTCTGCGGCAGAAGTTTGGATGTTTTATCCAGCCTGTCTATGCGAAAGTGCTGGTGTTTTCCTTATTGGCTACTCTGATTGCTGTTGTTTTGGTAAATTCCATCCTGGTGATCCTTGTTAACCTGTTATTCTTAACACTGCTGGTGGCTTATCTTTCGCAGTTGCAGGAAGCCAACTTATTTGGGGCTGCCTTGGCCATCGCCGGAAATATAGTGAGGTCGCCTTTTGCTGGTATTCGGGCAATAGGAGAGGAAATTGCAGGGAAAGAGCAATCAAGAGGCCGACAACTGATAGCTATTGTGCTTATTCTGCTTGCTGGTTTGTTTGTCGTATTGGTATTTGCACTGATTTATGCTGCTGCAAGTCCCTGGTTCGAGAATCTTTCGAACGTTGCGACTGATTTTATTTACAAACTGTTTAATATTTTTGATCCTGAATGGATTCCGCTGATGGTGCTGGGGTTTTTGATTGCAGCTTATGTTTTGTTTTCGCAGCCTGATTCGATGATTACTAAGCTGAACGAGAAAACTGAAACACTTGTGTTGAGCGAACGACAAATTTCAGCTGCTGTGTTAAACAGCCTCAAAGTTGTATTGGTTTTGTTGAACGTTTTACTGGCGATAGTCAACTGGCTAGACCTGAAAAATGTGTGGCTGTTTTTTGAATGGAATGGCGGATTTCTGAAGCAATTTGTGCACGAGGGAACATTTTTGTTATTGTTCTCGGTTGCCCTTGCTTCACTGGTGCTATTAGCTATTTATAGCGATCGCTCCAGGGGTTTGCAGCAAAACAAGAGTATTAAAATGCTGGCTTCTGCCTGGATTGTTCAAAATGCTTTTCTGGTCTTATCAGTTGGGATGCGTAACTATTGGTATATGAGCTATTTTGCGCTGGCTTACAAGCGTATTGCGGTTGTATTTGTGTTGATTTTGTTGATAATCGGATTGGTTTTGCTGTATCAGAAAATCCATAAAGCTCGCACTGTTTTCTGGCTGATCCGGCAAAGCAGTATGGCTTTTTTTGTTGTGTTGGCGCTTGCATCATTACCCGACTGGGATACGCTGATAGCTCGTTATAACCTGAAAAATTATACCCATTCTTTTGTGCATTTTGATTTTTTGATCGACCTTCCCGATCGCACACTGGATGATATGGATCTAAGCCTGGAAGAACTTGAAAAAATAGATGCAGCACAGCAGCAGCTATTCTTTCTGGAAGCTGAGTATATGCACGGAACCGAATTTTATGAACAGCTTCAAAAACGAAAAGAGAAATTTCATC
>JAQVGO010000082.1:9610-12817 GCA_028696715.1 Bacteroidales bacterium | reverse complement strand
TTGTTGAGGTCTTTCACACCAAAAGTTGCACCCCGGTGCCGAAGTGTTCGCTCACTGGCCAGAATCTCCCTGTTAAACAAACAGGTATCCAGATACATCTCATTTGTTTCTTCATTTTCGGCCACCCTCCCCCAGCAAAAATCTGTTCGTTCGTAAACCAGGGAATCAGCATGTCCGTATAATTCGATAGATAGATTAGTATGTAGTTCGATAAAAGTGCCCAACGACCAAAAACTAAGTAAGTCCAGATCACCATCCCCATCCACATCTGTCAGGGCCGGATAATCGGCATTGGTAGCCAGGATATTTACATAACCACCACCCTGAAAAGAAGTGAGATAGGGGCTCACCACCAACTCAAATTCAGGAGGAAAAGTACCCAAATGACGATAAACCTTGATGCCTGCCCAACCTTTTGAATAAGTGAAAATATCTTCAAAGCCATCCCTATCATAATCAACAAAAATCACCCATTCGTCAAAATCAGGAAAAAAACTGACATACTGTGGTGCAAGATCATAATCGATTTCACCATGACTACCTTTATTCAGGTAGGTAAGCAATCGATTTCCCCTCCTGTCAAAAACCAACAAATCCTGTTTGCCGTCACCATCCAGATCCATTCGACCAAATTGACAAGCATCCAGGCCACCAGCCCAGGCATGTTTGAGTGATTCATCATCCTGATTATTAATACGATACTGAGCCTGTATGGCATGACCTAAAAAGCAACAAAAAATAATAACCCACAGAAACTTGGTTTGTCTCATGATACCTTATGTTTAGGTATCAAAATTAAACATAAAAACACAAATCTATTCTGAAAGACTGCCTGCAAGTCAGGAAAAATCAATATTTTCGCAGCAAAGCTCAGGAATATGCCCCGAATATTAATTATTGACGACGAACAGAGTATTCGACGCACTTTGCGCGAGATTCTGGAATACGAAAAATACCAGGTAGAGGATGCCGAAACAGGTATGGAAGGAATTTTAAAAATCAAAGAACAAGAGTTTGATGCGATCTTATGCGACATCAAAATGCCCGAAATGGATGGAATCGAAACCCTGGAAGCCATCAAAGGAATTACCGACTGTCCGGTGATCATGATTTCGGGACATGGCACCATCGAAACTGCCGTTGAAGCCATCAAAAAAGGTGCTTACGACTACATCGCCAAGCCACCCGATCTGAACCGGCTGCTGATCACCATCAAAAATGCCCTCGACAAATCCAAGCTCATCACCGAGACCAAAGCATTAAAAAAAGCGGTAAGCAAACAAAATGAGATGGTAGGCCAGTCGGCCGCAATGGAAGAAATACGGGAAATGATACAAAAAGTAGCTCCCACTGCTGCCAGGGTACTCATTACAGGCGAAAATGGGACCGGTAAAGAACTGGTTGCCCGCCAGCTTCACGAGTTAAGTCAACGTGCACATGCGCCTTTCATCGAAGTGAATTGTGCTGCCATCCCATCAGAATTGATAGAGAGTCAATTGTTCGGGCACGAAAAAGGAGCTTTTACTTCGGCTATCAAGCAACGAAAAGGCGATTTTGAGCTGGCACATGGTGGCACCTTGTTTTTGGACGAGATCGGCGATATGAGCCTCTCGGCGCAGGCCAAAGTGCTGAGGGCTTTGCAGGAAAACAAAATCACACGGGTTGGAGGCGAAAAAGAGATTCCGGTTGATGTAAGGATAATCGCTGCCACTAATAAAAACCTAAAAGAAGAGATTGAAAAGGGACGGTTTCGTGAAGACCTCTACCACCGCATCAGCGTAATCCTGATCCGTGTTCCACCTTTGCGCGAAAGAGCAGATGACATCCCGCTGTTGGTAAAACACTTTGTTGCACTCAGTTGCGAAAAGATGGGTAAGGCTCTCCCTCAAATCACAGATGATGCAATTACTGAAATGCAACAATACAAATGGACAGGTAATATCCGTGAATTGCACAATGCCATTGAACGGCTTGTGATATTGGGGGGATCGGTGATCAAGGATCAAACAGTTAAACAATATGCCCGGCCGTTAAATAATTGACAACAACAGAAAGATTATGTAACTTTGCAAGCCTTTTTCGGCACGGTTTCTGTGAACGAAAAAGGAAATAATCATTTGGGGCTGACCGGTTTTGACAGCAAGATGAATGGTTATGTAAGCATGCCGAGCCTTGCGATGACGCTCGCTAATCTTGATCGCACAACACAATTGGCGAAAATAACTACGCTCTCGCTGCGTAATCGAAGTTGAGTAGATTACTGCTTCATCCCGATGCAAGGCAACGGGACGAGACATCCCGCAGGTGGACATGCCTGATTCCGGCCTGATCACGGGGTGCTAATCAAATTCAGGATAGGTTTGCAATTGCTTCGCTTGCCAACCGAAAAAACAGAGGCTAAGTGGCAGCTCAGGAAGTCTGTATCCTTGCAGCCAACGAAAATCAAGCACAGACTAAGCATGTAGAAAGCTTAATGATTCCTTGTTTGGACCAGGGTTCGAATCCCTGCAGCTCCACAAAACAGCAAGAGCAAGAGTAGTGAGCATACAGGAAATCCCTCTTGCTCATTACTCACACTCAAACATCTTAATTACTCACAATTTTTCAGTTAATTACTTCCCTTTCTGATTGAAAAACCAACTAACTCCAAATATATGTTTGATTTTGAAAAACTTGATGTTTATCATAAAGCAAAACAAATCAATAAAAAAGTCAGTTTATTTTTAAAATCAAAAAAGTCGGACAGGACAACTAACGATCAGTTGAGAAGAGCCTCCTTCAGCATAATGCTCAATATTGCAGAAGGCTCAGGAAGATACTCGAAAGCAGATAAACGAAACTTTTATGTAATTGCCCGCGGCTCCGTCTTCGAATGTGTAGCAATTTTTGACTATTTGAAAGATATTCAGGCAATAGAACAAGACGACTTCATCACCTTTTACAATGACCTGGATGAACTGTCCAGAATGCTGTTTTCAATGATAAAAAACCTGACACAGAAATAAACAAAGCAAGAGCAAGAGTAGTGAGCATACAGGAAATCCCTCTTGCTCATTACTCACACTCAAACATCTTAAATTCCTCTTGCTCATTACTCACACTCAAACTTCTTCAATCCCTCTTGCTCATTACTCACACTCAAACTTCTTCAATCCCTCTTGCTCATTACTCACACTCAAACTTCTTCAATCCCTCTTGCTCATTACT
>JAQVGO010000082.1:0-9510 GCA_028696715.1 Bacteroidales bacterium | reverse complement strand
TCAAACTTCTTCAATCCCTCTTGCTCATTACTCACACTCAAACTTCTTCAATCCCTCTTGCTCATTACTCACACTCAAACTTCTTCAATCCCTCTTGCTCATTACTCACACTCAAACTTCTTCAATCCCTCTTGCTCATTACTCACACTCAAACTTCTTCAATCTGTCACATCCTGAAAAATCTAGAAATAAAAAATAAACAATTTTCAGGATGAGTCATTCATAAAAAGATCAGCAATTACTATCTGACGATTAAGCGAGCTATTCAAAAAAAACAAAATCAATTATCAGAAAACCGGCTATTCTGCGTTAGCTCTTTAGCAATCTGCCCAAATGGAAAAACAATCCTTGACTGATAGCTTCATTTTGAGTTAATTTGCAGAATAATATCACCCAAACCATATGCAAGAAAGCATTCTGATTCTCGACTTTGGTTCGCAATACACACAGCTGATAGCCAGAAGAGTACGCGAACTTAATGTGTACTGTGAAATCCATCCTTTCCATAAAATCCCAAGTCTTGATGCCAGCGTAAAAGGTGTGATTCTTTCGGGAAGCCCTTATTCGGTGCGTGACAAGGATGCTCCGGTACCGGATCTGTCAGGCATTCGCGGAAAAATACCTTTGCTGGGGGTTTGTTATGGCGCACAATACCTGGCACAGGCAGATGGCGGACTGGTTGAACCCAGCAAAATTCGCGAATATGGCCGTGCAAAGCTCAATTTTATTGATCAAAGTTGTGTGCTGGTCAAAAGCATGCATCATGGCAGTCAGGTGTGGATGTCGCATGGAGACACCATTTTAAAGCTGCCGTCCGATTTCGAAACCATCGCCTCAACCAATGATGTACAGGTGGGTGGTTATCAGGTTAAAGGTGAACAAACCTTTGGCATTCAGTTCCATCCCGAAGTGTATCATTCCACAGAAGGAATGACTTTGCTCAAAAACTTTGTCGTGGATATCTGCGGCTGTGAGCAAAGCTGGACACCGGATTCATTTATCGAAACACAGGTAAAGCAACTCAGCGATCAGTTAGGCAGCGATAAGGTAGTGCTTGGTCTAAGCGGCGGTGTTGATTCATCAGTGGCAGCCATGTTGTTGCACAATGCGATCGGGAAAAACTTGTATTGCATTTTTGTTGACAACGGATTGCTGCGTAAGAATGAATTTGAAAAAGTGATCCACTCCTACCGCGATCTGGGACTGAACGTAAAAGGAATAGATGCCAAATCACGTTTTCTGAATGCGTTGAAAGGAGTGAGCGAGCCCGAACAAAAAAGAAAGATCATCGGAAACACCTTTATCGAGGTGTTTGATGAAGAAGCTCATCTGCTTCAGGATGTTAAATGGCTGGGGCAAGGTACTATTTATCCCGATGTGATTGAATCTGTCTCGGTGAACGGGCCTTCTGCAACCATCAAATCGCATCACAATGTTGGAGGCCTGCCCGATTTTATGAAGCTGAAAGTGGTAGAACCGCTCAACACCCTTTTCAAGGATGAAGTTCGTATTATTGGCCGCCAGCTTGGGTTACCGGCTTTCATCATCGACCGGCATCCTTTTCCAGGCCCCGGACTGGGGATTAGAATCCTGGGCGATATCACAGCCGAAAAAGTTAGTATTTTACAGGATGTGGACGACATCTACGTTGAAAGCCTGATCAAACACCAGCTTTATGATAAAGTTTGGCAGGCAGCTGCCATTTTGTTGCCCGTTCAATCGGTTGGTGTGATGGGTGACGAACGCACATACGAAAATGTTGTAGCCCTGCGTGCCGTGAGCTCTACCGATGGTATGACAGCCGACTGGTCGCACCTGCCCTACGAATTTCTGGCTGCCGTTTCAAACGAAATCATCAACAAAGTTAAAGGCGTGAACAGAGTGGTTTACGACATCAGTTCCAAGCCACCCGCCACAATTGAATGGGAATAACTTATGTTCAATCAGCACATGATAAAATGAAACAAAACGGTATATTGCTTAAACTGATTTTCATTCTGATTTATGCAAACCTTGTGTTGCCTTATGGCCTTGCCGGCGCACAAACAGCTGTCTCAAAATCTACTGTGATTGAACAGTACAATGGCAAGAGTTTTTACCTGCATACAGTGCTGCCAAAACAAACACTCTACAGCATCAGCAAAGCCTATAACATTGATCTCAAGCTTATTGAAGAAGCTAATCCAACGATTACAAACAAGCTGCGTGTCAATCAGGTAATCCGGATACCTGCCGGTGATAAACAAGCTGTGCCAGGGCAAACCACCAGTCAGTTAAGTCACACTAACACTTCAGAAGCTGAGGATTCGCCTGAAAATCTGCCCGATATCGCACGCGAATACGAAACCATTTATCATGTGGCCGGTCGAAACGAGACTTTCAGTTATATCGCTGATATTTATCTTGTTCCGGTGAATAATATCAGGCTCGCCAATCCGGGTATGAAAGAGCCCATCGCAGAAGGTGAATATGTGCTGGTGCCCATCACACCCAAAGAAAAAAGACCACCGGTAATTAATGAGCAACGGTTCCAACGTTCAGATTTCGACCCTTTTAATCCACCTACCAGAGCAAACTCCACGAACACACCTGTACAAACAACCCAAGCCTCTGAAAGCAGGAATCCAGTTATTGCCGGACCGACCTCTGTAACACAAATAAAACCTCAAGACGACAGTCGTCAGCCGCAGATGGTTGAACCTTTCAAAGTGAGTGAATCTAAATCTGAGAACCCATCAAAGTCGATACCGGTTCAGCCGGCTATATCTTCAGGCACGCAATATGTTGTAAAGCCTGGCGAAACCTTGTACAGCATTTCACGCAACCATCAAACAGCAATGGACGATTTGGTTGCCGCCAACCCGGGTATTGCTAACGGAGTGAAAGCCGGTCAGGTGCTGCTGATTCCTCAAAAGCTTTCACAAGCCGGGCAAGTCGTTCAAGCTCCGCAACAAGCTGATACTACCATCACGCATACCGTAAAAAAAGGAGAAACACTCTATCGAATCTCTCGTAATTATGCGGTGAGCATTGATGAAATAAAAAAATACAATCCCGGCCTTACTACCACCATCAAGACAGGTCAAAAGCTGGTGATACCTAAAAAAAAAATAACTGAGCCTTTTGTTCTTTTCGAAGTCGAAAGCAGCCAGCGAACAAAACGTCTTGCCCGTGATTTTGAGGTGGATTCAGATGAAATCTATGAGCTCAATCCGGAGGTGGGCCGAAAAGTATATCCTGGACAAACACTTAAGATCCCACTGCTGGATCATGTTGAAATCGCCCCGATTCAGCCCGAACCCATCGAAACACCTGAAGTGATTGAAGTGGAAGAAATTGAGCCAGAGCTACCTTTTGCAGATAGTGATTGTTATAAGGACAGAGATTACTCTTACACAGAATATAAAGTAGCACTGCTTTTGCCACTCTATCTCGATGATGCCGACCATTTGCTTAAAGAATATTCAGAAAATACTGATCCTGAATTATTAAGAAACAAAAAAGCGTTCTCATTCCTGAATTTTTATCGGGGTTTTATGCTGGCAGCTGATTCCATGGCACGCTCCCAGGGAATGAAAATCGTTGTGAAAGTATTTGATGTTGACCATTCCGTAAAAAAAGCCCATGCCGCCATTGCAGATCCTTTTTTTCGTGAAGCACATCTGATTGTCGGTCCTCTTTTTAGCAAGGCTTTTGAAGTAGTGGCTCCTTTTGCTTTAAGCCAGCAGATTCCAATTGTGAACCCTTTCGCAAAGCGCAATGAAATTGTAATGAACAATCCGGCAGTGATCAAACTAAAGCCGTCTGACGAAGATCAGTATGCACAGCTGACCGAACTGCTCCGGACAAAATACAGCAATGCCAAAATCTATCTCTATCAAGCACACCAATATACACAGTCGCGAGAAATGGCTGCCTTACGCGAGAAAATTAATGCCGTCGTACCCCATCAAATTGCCATACCCAAACGTGACATCTTAGCAGTTATCAAAGATCGGAGCCAAAAGATGGAATTAAAAAATGAACTTATTCCTTTTATCACCATCGAAGGTCAGACCTTTTACACCTCCGAATTGGAGACAAATCCGCTTGACTCTGTATTGCTGCCCAACCCCGTAAGTACAATGGTTTATGCCGTTGACAGCGTACGAAGCTTCAAAAGACAGGCTTCTGTTGTGCGGGAAAATGTTGTGATCGTACTTTCGGACAACAATGTTTTTGCAACTGAGTTTGTGAATAAAATGAATCAGGTAGCTGATACTTTTAATCTCACAATGATCGGCTTGCCCGAATGGGAACAGTTTGATCAACTATTCAATGAAAACCTTATGAAGATGAAGGCTATTTACTTCACTTCCAATTACATCAATTATGCTGATTATTTCACTCAGATGTTTATCAATCAATACCGGCAACGATACGCTTCGGAGCCTGACAATTACGCCTTTGAAGCTTTTGATATTGGCTGGTATTTCCTGAATGCCCTAAAACACCTGGGACCAAGGCCAATGCCATGCCTCTCGCAATTTCGTGTGCCATTGTTACAAACACATTTTTTCCTAAAAAGCAGCACACCCAAAAACGGATACGAAAACAGCTATTGGAATATTTATCAATACAAGCAATTTAAGCGTGAACTCATCCCTAATGCTTACTTTTTCGATCAAGAAAGGTGACCTATGAAAAATATGTTTTTTGCTTCTCTTTTAGGCTTGTTTTTCCTTTTTTCGGCCTGTGAATCAGGTCCAAAATCTTCCTATTGGGAAAACGGAAAATTAAAATCGGAGCTCAGCTACAATGGCGAACTGCTTGATGGCGAATGTAAATGGTATTACGAAAACGGCATTCCGCAGATGACAGCCATTTATGAAAACAACCTGCTCAATGGAAAAATGATTCGTTGGCACGAAAACGGTCAACTGCAATCAGAGGCTTATTACAAAAATAATTTGCTCGACAGTGTTTTTCATACCTACAGCATTGATGGCAAAAAAGTGATCAGCGAATATTACGCAAACGATACACTGCACGGTACGTATTACAGATGGTATGAAAATGGGAAAACCATGATCGAAGGTGCTTATAACAAGGGCATGATGGATGGCACATGGTTTTATTTTCATGCCGATGGCAAGATGGCTGCCAAAGCAGATTTTGATATGGGAACCGGCATTCAAAAGTTTGTTCACGAAAATGGTGTTGTGAGTATGATTACCCGCTACAAAGACAATGAAAAACACGGAAAAGAGGAGTTTTTCAATTATGAAGGCAAACTAAGCCTCATCAGGATTTATGAAGATGGAATGCTTATAGAAGAAATTCCCCAGGAATATTAAATCCTGCAACGGATGGATCCATGAAAAATCTGCCCAAATACTACCCAATACCCACTCGTAGCGATAAGCAACTGGAATGGCTTGGATATCTGTTATTAGTTGCCAGCTGGATCTTTGCCATTTGGGCTTATGCCGAAAGTCCGGAGCAAATTGTCGTGCATTATAATATCAAAGGTCAGCCCGATGGCTATGGAAATAAGATCACCTTATTGATTTTACCATTAATCGGAACTCTTTGCTTTTTCGGGATGACATGGCTCAACAGCTACCCGCATCTTTTTAATTATCCAACGAAAATCACTCCTGAAAATATGGAGTTCCAGTATAGGGCAGCAATCCGTCTGATTCGCTGGCTCAAGATTTGCATACTGCTGATTTTCATGCTCATCACCTTGGCCATATACCAAAGTGCCAGCCAAAACAATGCCATCGGGATGATGGCCTGGCTGATACCCACTATTCTGGCAATCACCTTTTTACCCTTGATTTTTTATTTCCTGCATCAATCACCCAAGAAATCCAAAAAATGAAAACTACACTTCTGCTTTTTGCTGCCTTGTTTTTTCTAAACACCTCCTGCGTTCAGCAATCTTCCAAACAGGAAACAACCAGTTTCAAGTTTAATGGAAGCGGTCACTTTTTCAGTGGTTCATACATTTTTTCTGAGCAGGAATCCATGCATACCGCAGTGATGCTGCTGCCCGACAGTCTCTTTTTATTGCTAAAACGCATAAACAACGAAAAACAATGGCAGGCAAATGCCGGAAACTGGCGCATTGAAAACGAAAAGCTGTTGCTCGATGGCGGAAACCATAGCCGTTTGCTGGCCAGGTGGACTGGCAAGCAGCTGGAAGTACTGAGTAATTCTGGCGAACCCATCTTTAAAGAAGAAAAATTCCTTCTGACCGAAATCACAACCGATAGTGCCACCAAGCTACATTTTGAGATTACCGGAGCCTATCGCTGGCTGGCCGATGCTGCCAGTATAAGCTTTTGCGATGCTAGCAAAACACTGCCAGTGTTGATGACCGAAGCCAATAGCGATGCCGAAAGAGCATTTCTGCTGCATCGAGAAAACAAGGGAGGTGGTAATCTTTTTATGCAGGTGGAAGCTCGTATCTCAAAAAATCCGGAAGCGGAAAGCCAATTTAAGACAGCACTTGTCATTCAAAAGATGAAACAAACTTTTCCGGAGATGGAGTGTTATTAGGATAAGATTTAGCCATTTTTATCTGCATTCACTTTAAACAATAATTTGTTTATGCGCATCAACGATCAGAGTACGACAAACAAACTCTTGCTGGTATTGGTAATACCACTGGTTTTTTATATCCTCAAAGAGCTGCATTTTATCTTTGCTCCCTTGATGTTTGCTTTCTTCATCTCCTTGCTTTTCATACCCATGCTGCGCTGGATGCATAAAAAAGGTGTTCCGCGACTGCTGGCACTTGTAGCTGTAATCCTGATCATAGCGGGCACTTTTTATGGCGCTGTTAAACTAATCAGCCTCACTGGCGATGAAATCCTGCACGGTAAGGAAGCCCTTTATTACAAGCTCGACAACAAAATAGGCGATCTGATCCTGCCCTATGCAGAGGTGCTGGGACTAAAAGCGGTAGAAGGCAAGAGTACCATAAGCAGTATATTGATGAGTCCGCAAATAAGTGAACGGATATATAAAAATTTTGGAGACACTTTTTTGTTCTTCCAGCAAACGCTGGTCACCTTGCTGATGACACTTTTCTTTCTGGTTTTGATACTGGCAGGCACATTCAACTTCAAACTTTTGATGCAGGAATCGTTGCTGCTGCGGCGTACACAGACCATCAAAACCTATATGGCCATTGAACGTAGCATTGTTAAGTTTTTGAAAGTGAAGTTTCTGATGAGTTTCTTAACAGGCCTGGGCTTTGGGCTGATTGCCTGGAGTTTTGACATTAGCTTTCCGCTTTTCTGGGGTGTATTTGCCTTTGCCATCAACTTTGTTCAGATGATTGGCTCGGTGGTTGCCACTTTGATGGCTGCCCTATTTGCCTTTATCGAGCTCGAATCGCCAGGAACCATCCTGCTTGTAAGTCTGCTATTTACAGGAGTGCAGGTGCTTTTCGGATCGGTGCTGGAACCTGTGCTGATGGGCAAGTCCTTTTCTATCAACGTGATCACCGTTTTGGTAATGCTGATGTTCTGGGGTTACCTTTGGGGCGTGCCGGGTCTTATACTCTCCATCCCCATTACCGTTTTGCTCAAAACCCTGATGGAGCAGTTTCCGGCAAGCAGAAAACTGGCCGTGCTGATGAAGTAATTAGGCATTAATTACCGGAGGCTTCCGATAAAATCAACCGAAATCATATAGTATAAACCTATTCCAGGCTGAAGCTCTTACAATTCATAAATGCAGTAATCCTCATTTTCAAAGACTTTTATATAGGAGGATAACGAAATTTCCGTACCGAAGCTCCTTTTTAATATTACAATAAATCTTAGCCCTTTTTGCTTCAATCCATCTATATAAGCCTCATCTTCAATTCTTTCATTGCTGCTAACCCAACCTTTTCGATGAGCAAAATACATCGGGCTTGGATAGTTGCCGCTATTTATGATAATCAAATCACTCGGCAACGATACCTTGTCAAGATCATTTTCAAGCCTCACTAATCTTGCATCTTTCTCTTTGATACTGAAATCATGTTGTTGATTGGCAATCCCTTCAATAGCAATTGCAATCAGAATAATTAATGCAATCTTTGTATGTCTGATTGCTGCAAGGCCGTATCCGGCTACCAAGGCCATCACCGGAACAAAGGGAATGATGTAATAACTGTGATGTGAGAAGGTAGAGCCGGCTTTAAATATAAATATTGAAAAACTTATAAAAGTCAATATAAACACCAAATAAATCTTCTTGTCTTTATTTATGATTGACAAGGCAAGCCCATAGACAAAAATCACAAATCCAATGAATTTTAAGGCAGTATCGTAAAACTTATTAAGAGTTTCGCTCAGATTTCGAATGATTTCGTTAAATCCCTGACAAAAACTTTTACCCATGAAAAAATGCAAAAATCCATATTCTTCCACCAAGTATGGAACCCAATAATAATACCAGATCACAACCGGCAAAACACCTATTATGGTAAAAACAGAGAATACTAACTTTCGTTTTACAAGAATATTTCTATTGAAAAGTAACAAAACAAAAACCACAAGCAACATACCGGAAGGCAGCTTTGACAAAGCTCCGAGTGACATTAGGATCACATAGCAAATCAAATGGATCAAAGCATGTTTCCGAGATGAATTATCCAAATAATTGCTTCCATAATAGATACTTGCAATAATCAACGACATCGAAAAAGTATCAGGCATAATTTTTCGGGAAAACTGAAACCAAATAGAAACAATTAAAATGATCGCAGCATAGAAAGCGGTTTGTCTGGTTAAATATTTACCAACCAGTTTATAAAAAAACCAAACACCAAAACTAGAGATAAGTAAGTTTATAAGACGACCATACCAATGTTGATAACCAAAAAGTTTGGCAACAAGATAAATCAGATAATTAAGCAAGGGAAACTCCATGCCTGTGATGCCAGTTTTTTCGCCTGCTATATCAATTCTTGGGAAAAATATATTGTTATCAACTTCCAAAAAATTTCTGGCAACCATCGTAACAGTAGTCTGCCTCCAATTGTGGCTAACTTCCAGGGGAGGATTAGTAATCCCGATCAATCTGATTACAAAAAAGAAAATTATCCAGAATCGGATATCCCTGAATAGTGCTTTTGTGTTCATTTATCCGAAAAGTTTTTTTCTTTTCTTCTATCAATCATTTTGTTAAAAATCAAAAAGATAGGAAAACCAAAAAAGTCGATAGCCAGCCCAAATTTAATAATTTGTGCTTAATGAACACAACAATGTAAAATCACTTTTCATGATTATACTTTTATTTTACCTAACGGCAGCTTCCAAACGGCTGGTGTTCAGTATTTGACCATATTCTAATTCAGAAATTATCCGATTGCATTAAAATACTGTACTTATTTGTATTTACCTGTTCTGCAAGTAAAATCACAGATCAATCGATATCTCAATGAAAACCTGAAATATTATGAGTGGTATTAAAACACTATTCCCTGATAAAACACGCAAACCATATCAGTATTGCTTCCTTTTT
>JAQVGO010000172.1 GCA_028696715.1 Bacteroidales bacterium | reverse complement strand
TTTTGTAACACTTTAAAAGTGACATTCAAAAGCTGAGCAGAAAACCTGTTCAGCTTTTTGTTTTTTACAATCAAAATCGGTCTAATTTTGCCTGCTGTTTAAATCAATTCCTTTTTATGCAACAATATCCGGGTGAATTAGCTGCTTTGCTGGTCGCTGTCTTTTGGACTATCACTGCACTCTCATTCGAAATGGCCAGCAAACGCGTTGGTTCATTGGCTGTTAACATCATTCGCCTGGCCTTTGCTTTGGTGTTTCTGAGCATTTTCGGTCTTGTTTTTAGAGGTTTACCCATGCCCACAGATGCCGGAAGTCATCAATGGATCTGGCTGAGCTTGTCGGGCTTGGTAGGTTTTGTGTTCGGTGATTATTTTCTTTTTCACAGCTACCGCCTGATCAGCTCACGGATCGCCATGCTGATAATGACTTTTGTGCCACCGGTTACCGCTTTGCTCGGTTTTTTATTTTTAAACGAACGCATGAGCTGGATGCATCTGGCCGGAATGACGCTTACCGTAAGCGGCATCGCCATCACTATTTTCAGCCGTGAAAAAGGAAAAAAAATTCAGCTTAAATATCCCATTAAAGGATTATTCTACGCCTTCCTGGGCGTTTTGGGACAAGCCGGAGGTCTGGTGCTCAGCAAATACGGCATGCAGGAATACGACGCTTTTGCTTCAACGCAAATCAGGATTATTGCCGGTTTTGTGGGTTTTGCGCTGATCATTCTTTTCTGGGGTAAAATGCCGCTTATTGTCGCGGCATTCAAAAACACCAAAGCCTTGTGGGGCATTACTTCAGGCTCATTTTTTGGGCCCTTTCTTGGTGTTTCATTTTCGCTGGTGGCCATTCAATACACCTCAACCGGAATTGCAGCTACCCTGATGGCCATCGTACCTATTTTAATTATTCCTCCGGCCGCTATCTTCTTCAAACAGAAAGTTGGTATGCTTGATTATATCGGTGCTTTGGTAAGTGTTTTTGGGGTTGCGCTGTTTTTTGTGTAAACCCTTTCCCATCCAAAACCAGCCGGTTACTTTCCCATTTTGTATCAAAATCGGAAAAACCTAACTTTGGGCTGAAAAAAACGGGAAAATCCCATTGTTATAAACCAAAACTTCTTCAGAATGAAAAAATTTATCATTTTCGCTGTGTTACTGATAGCTTTCGTTAGCATTCAGGCACAAGACAACAAAGACAACGAGAAGATCTATCAGTTTGAATTGCTCACCGAAGTGCCACACACCGATGTAAGAAGCCAGGATCGGTCGGGAACGTGCTGGAGCTTTGCCGGAACGGCTTTTGTAGAAGCTGAAATTATGCGTATCAAAAACATTAAGCTCGACCTTTCGGAAATGTTCAATGTGAGGTATGCCTATCACAACAAAGCTGAAAAACTTGTGAGGCTGCATGGCAACCTGAATATGGGCCCCGGCGGCGGTTTCAGTGATGTGCTTGGTGTGGTTGAACAATTTGGTATGATTCCAGAAAAGGACTATCCCGGAATGGTAATTGACGAAGACAAGCATATTCATGGCGAAATGGATGCAGTTTTTGATGCCTATACGGGTGCAGTGATGAAGAACAAAAACAGAAAACTAACACCTGTGTGGCTTAATGGCTTCGATTGCCTGCTCGATACTTATCTGGGCAGCGTGCCCAATGAGTTTACTTTTGATGGCAAAAGCTATTCTCCAAAAAGCTTTGCAGCATTCTCAGGTTTTCAGCCGGCAGATTATATCGAGCTGGGCTCTTACACACACCATCCTTATCATGAGGCTTTTATACTCGAAATTCCGGACAACTGGATGTGGAGCGAAGTAACAAACCTTCCGCTTGACGAAATGATAAGCACCATCGATCATGCCCTTAAAAAAGCTTATGTGGTTGGCTGGGATGCCGATGTAAGCGACAAAGGTTTTTCATGGAAAAACGGTGTTGCCATTGTGCCCGAAGACGAGCCCTCTAAATTTATGGGCGCTACCAAAGACAGTCTGGCTGATTTAAGCACCAAAAACAGGGAGAAAGCACTTTATGCTTTCGAACAAATCCTGCAAGAAAAAGAAATCACACCTGAATTGCGTCAAACTGCTTTTGATAATTACGAAACCACTGACGATCACTTAATGCTTCTTGTTGGCATCGCCAAAGACCAACATGGAAATAAGTATTATAAGGTGAAAAACTCCTGGGGAACCGAAGATCATGTTTATGAAGGTTATTTCTTTGCTTCAGAGGCTTTTGTAGCCTACAAAACCATCAGCATTCTGGTGCACAAAGATGCTGTGCCAAAAAATGTGAAAACTGCGATAGGATTATAAAATTCGCACGAATTAAGGTGGTTTTTCGTAACATTGCATACGGAAAACCACTTTTCGTATGGTTACAAAATACAGCTGGCTTCGGCTGGTTTTCATTTTTTTTAGCGGTATTGTGCTGCTTTTTGTGTTGGCACCGCTCCTTCGATTGATTCTGGCTCCCGGCCTCAGCGGATTGATTGAAGCTGCTTCTGATCAACAAGTTAGCCAAAGTATTTTTCGTACTTTAGGAATTGCGATGAGCACTACCGTGATAGCAGGATTTATAACCGTTCCTTTTGCCTGGCTTATGGCGCGTAGTCGCTTTAAATTGAAATCCGTTATCAACGCCATTATTGATTTGCCGGTGATGATCCCGCATTCGGCAGCTGGTATTGCACTGCTTGGCATTATCAATCGCGAAAGCGTGCTTGGCCAGTGGGCTTCCTCTATCGGCATCAGTTTTATTGATCAGCCTGCAGGTATCGCCATTGCGATGGCTTTTGTGAGTCTTCCATTTTTATATAATGCCTCGCGCGATGCTTTTGAAGCTCAAACCGGACTCTACGAAAAAGCAGCTTTAAATCTGGGAGCCAGTCAGTGGCAGACTTTTTATCTGGTTAGCCTGCCCATGGCTGCCAAAGGAATTTTAAGCGGTTATGTGATGATGTTTGGCAGGGCCATGAGCGAAT
>JAQVGO010000009.1:45122-50283 GCA_028696715.1 Bacteroidales bacterium | reverse complement strand
ATTTGATACAAGTTTTTTATCATTTTTTTGTTTTGTATTCATCCTTTCAGTGGTGATCTTTCTTATAAACTTCATTTTAAAAAGATTTTCTAGGAAAATCAAATATTATATGCTGTTCCGAACTTCGATTTTCAATAAACATGCTGGGATTTATGTAAAAATAAACTCTTATACTTGCTACTATTAATTCAATTCCAAATATTTACGCATTCTGGATAAGACCAATTCATCTTAGAGCTCTGGTTAATCTTTTCATCATAAAAACTTCCGGGCATCAGTATTAATAAATTGTGGAAAAATTTAGGCACATGGCCCCAGACTGTCTCCTAACAATACTTATCTTTATGCTTTCAAAAAACTAAGGTTTGATTCAATGATCCAAAAACCAAAGCTTTGGCCGATTATTTTAATATTTAGTTTGATTTCATGGTGCGCCATAAATGCACAACAATCTGTGGTCGAAGATTTTAAAATCACTATCACATTTGTTGATGAACCTGCATCAGACTTGCAGATATATAAAGCTCCCTTAAAATACAATAAAGATTTTGCGCTTGTGCTACAGCTAAACAATGGTAATCCTGCCATTAACAATCAGGTATTACCCTATTTCAAAGGCCAGAACGGAAATCCGGGTCTGTTTTTTACCGAAGGACAGCCAAACTATTCTCAGGCTTTTAAGATGGATGCAGTGCACTTTATATTCGACGAAAATGGAACAGCTGTGCATGATTATCAGGATGGCTATTTAAACTGGGATAATCTTATTAACCTTTGGGTGAACGATTTTGGTATTATCGCTAATGGGCTAAACCATCCATCACTTGAGGATGCTGGGGTGGAAGTGGCCAGAAGTAAATCCTACACCCAACGAAAAACCCTTGGCAGCACCATCCCGGGAGGTTATCGCACGCAGATCTATGTTGTCCCTCAAAATGAAACCGAGCAACTTACCCTTGCCAAAGAAAGTTTTTTAGCTGTTTACAGCAATGGTAACGGAGCTTTCCCAAATCCGGTTGATGCCGAAGAATTATCAAATATTAACGGCATACAGCTTTCCAGAACTGCTTTCCCCAGTGGTTTTTTTAATCAAATTCAGGTATTAGCGCAACAAAGTTCCGAAACAAATCATCCTATTGCCACTTATTACCTTGAAAATTTTGAAAGCGGGATCAGCTTTGAACAATTCAAGCAAGAAATGAATCAGGTGGCCAGCACTTTTGGACGAAATGGTAACGATCAGATTTGGTCAGCTTCTTCAACTGAAGTTATAGAATATATGAAAGTGAAAGAACTGGTTGAATTTCAAACAACTATTAATGGAAATATAGTTGAAATCACCTTCAGTGCCGAAGATATGCCTGCCGACTTAAGTGATTATTGTGTAACGATACTTGTTGAAGGCGAATCAAATATCGTTGAAATGGTGGTGGATGAACCAGATGATATCTCCACCTATCGCAGCAGTGGAAGCAATGCCTTAATCAACCTGAAATGGAGAGGAAGTGCGATTCCAGACCTGGAAGCACAGGCAAGTAATGCGGTGGATCAGGCTGAAAATAATCTGATAGCGGCTGATGCACTTTCGGCAATGGATTATGTTCAAATGCTTCCCGAAGGTGATTTAAAGGAAAATTTGCGCGACAGGCTTTGTAGCTTATCCTTTGATTATGAAATTGGGTTTTGCCCGAAAAATGAGTTTCTGGGCCCCGATACCGCCGTATGCTACGGTACTATCCTTTCTTTTGAGGCTCCTGAATCAGAATCTTATATCTGGAGCACAGGAGAAACATCACGCATTATTGACTTTGAATGCCTAAGCGACACTACACTCTGGGCACAAGCCGAGCTGACAAATGGATCTGTTTTAAGTGATACCATACAAATTTCAACTATTGCCTTACCTGATGTACAAATCACAACCTCAGCCGACACCATTGGCCCCTTGGAAGAAATAATACTGATAGCCTCCGGAGCTGCAAGCTATCTTTGGAATGACGGATCAACAAACGACACATTAATAACAAGGCTCGAACAAACGGAAACCTTTATCGTTAGCGGAACTAATGAGGCAGGATGTGTTCAAACAGATACCGCAACAATAGTAGTACAATATCTTGTTGAGGTTGATTTTACATTCGACACGGTTTGCTATGGAAATGCAACCAATCACTTCAGCCTGATCGAAACCAATGATTCCATCCTGATCAAAGAATGGGATTTGAATGGAGACGGGATTTTTGGTGATGCCTATGGCGATACGGTGCAATACCTATACTTACAACCCGGCGAGCACCTTACCGGACTAAGGGTTAGAACCAAAAGTGGTCATTTGGTAACAAAATATCATGCGATTCCCGTGGCAGATTATCCCTTCGGGAAATTTGAATATAGCAACAATTGCGAAGGTCAAACAGTGCAATTCACTGATCTGAGCACTGTTATAATTGGCTTCCCTGCGTCTTGGGAATGGGACCTGGGAAATGGCGTAATTGCCGATTATCAGCACCCATCCTATTTTTATGATGAAGCTGGCGTTTATACGGTGAGCCTGATCGTTACATCCAATTACGGGTGTTCAGATACTGTTGAAAACATTCTTACAATCCTTACTGCTCCTAACATTGATTTACGATTGCTGGATGGCACAGTGGTTGCCGAAGATGCCGAAGTAAAAATGCAGAAAGGAGGCAGTCTTACTTTTAGGATTGAAAGTCCCTACGACAGCCTCGTATGGTCAGGCGGAGTGAATACTGAAACCTTCAGGGTGATCAATGCCGGTGTGTATGAGGTGGAAATATTTTATCAAGGTTGCTCAAACAGCAGGACTTTCACTGTGGTGGAAACAGAAGGACCTATAGATCCTACAGAAGGCATCATGAATTTGATTACTCCCAATGGAGATGGTTACAATGATAAATGGCTCATTGATTTATTGACCTACGGCCCTGCGAAAGTGTCGGTTTACAGCCGAAATGGCCGGCAGGTATTTAATTCAAATGATTACCAAAACGACTGGGATGGTCGTTTCAACGGCAATCCATTGCCCGAAGGCACCTATTATTATATGATTGAATCGGCCGATGGAAAAGTAATTAAAGGACCTATCAGTATTTTGCGATGAGGAATAGAAATTATACGATCATATTAGGAACTTGCCTGCTTGGTTTTCTGCTGCAAACTTTGCCATTGCAATCACAGCAATTGCCTGTGAGCACTCATTATACCTTCAACCGCTACAGCCTCGACCCGGCCTTTGCGGGAGCCTACGACGATGCTGCTGTGTATTTAAATTACAGGAGAGATTGGGGGAATATATCGGGAAGTCCTAAAACATTCAGGTTGAACGGATACGGTAAAGTTCATGATAAGATGTTTTTAGGAGGGGAGATTATGGCGGATAACACCGATATTTTTAATCGTGTTAAGGTAGGTTTAAACTATACTTATCGCCTTCAAATGGCTAATGATCAATTCCTATCCTTTGCTATGGGAGGAAATTTCTACCAAAGCGTAATTCGTCTCGATCAGGTGAATGCTGATCATGACGATCCTTTGTTGAAAGATCTGGACAGAATTACCGGTTCAAACTTCAATGCCAATTTTGGGCTTGTTTATAACTGGAACCACTTTCATCTTGGACTTGGATTACCCGTGCTTTTCCGCACAAAAGATGCTTATAACAAAGGTGCTGATGCCAAATTTACATTCGATCGCGCCTTTCTGATGCATATTTCAAATCGCTTTACATTGGACGAGCTATGGCAATTACAGCTTTTCGGGGTTTTCCAAAAAACGAATAATCTTCCGGCAGTGATTGATATTTCTGCGACAGCCTTTTACGATGACACTTATCATTTTGGCTTGATGTATCGCAACAACAATGCACTGGTGCTTGGTTTGGGAGGTGAATTAATTGATGGTTTTGTGATCGGTTATTCTTACGAAATGGGATTTGGTGGCGTGTATAACGGATCCGGTGGCGCACATGAAATAACTGTGGGATACCGGATTACAACAAAAAAAATCACACATTTTTATGATGCAGATGCCCGAAAAAAACGCACTACGCCAGTCAGACCGGTAAAGCCCGGGCCAAAACCCGTTGAATTTAACAGGAGGTAGTAAACATGAAAACGCTATATAATAATACGATGACATGGGTGCTGCTTTTAACCTTGCACCTTTTTCTCTTGACGGGCCTGACAAGCAAAGCCCAAACTGCCGAACCCGGCATCAACTTCATCATGGTAAGCTTTGATCAGGCACCAACGAATGTGGTAGTGGAAAAAGCTCCCTTGCGCTACAACAAAAAATTCGCACTCAGCTTTCACACCGACGACGGAATTGAGGATGTTTATACGCTTGGTTTCCCTTTCTTCACCGGAATAAATGAAGGCGGCACTAATTATCCCGGCCTTTTTTATACGGATGGTTGTGGTAATCCAGTTTCCTTTAAATTGAGTAATTCAGTTTTTTCCTTTAATGGATTCAACAATGAGGATATGCATCAACCAGGCAATAGCTACGGAAAAGTTACCTGGCCACAACTTCAAAACATGATTCAGCACGGTTGTGCTGTTTACAATCAGGGATTTACTTCTGATGCATCCACAGAGCCTGATTTTATGAACTATAGTATTAAACGCAATGAAAGTTATATCCGTCGTCAGCTATACGATGCAATTCCTGGTGGAGTAAGAACTCGTGTTTTCGTTAATCCAAACGGCGTATCTGATTATACCGCTGCTGCACACGAAAATGATTACAAAATTGCGCTGCGAATCGGTGGAAATATCATCGGAGACAATGGTGCTAATGTAAATACTTTCACCGATTGGGATCAAAATCTCGAACTGAACCGACTGCAGGTCGAAAACACAAATATTACAGATTTAGCAGCTACAATGGCAAATGCTGAGGGAAACTGGTGGGCAACTGTTTTCACCAAGAGCATAACCGAAGATTATCCGCAAGCAACTTTCTTCAACGACTTCAATACCATCGCCAGCAATTATGGCATTGCCGGCCAAGACAATCTCTGGATGGCCAGCGAAGAAGAAATACTGGATTACCTGCGCATTCGTGAACTAACAACACTCACCTACAATGTTGCTGGTAATACACTACTAATCCTTTTGGAAGGAGAAATACCGACAGA
>JAQVGO010000009.1:0-45022 GCA_028696715.1 Bacteroidales bacterium | reverse complement strand
ACAATCTCTGGATGGCCAGCGAAGAAGAAATACTGGATTACCTGCGCATTCGTGAACTAACAACACTCACCTACAATGTTGCTGGTAATACACTACTAATCCTTTTGGAAGGAGAAATACCGACAGACCAGCGTTTTTATCCCTTATCATTGACCATCGAAGCCGAAGGTGCTGTGATAACAAACATCAACATCAATGGCGGAACCAATAATAGTTCTAATGGTGTCGGCACTGCAAATTCACTTATTAACCTGGAGTGGGATGGCCGCGAAATAGAAGACCCCGGAATGCTGGCCGATGAATTTGTTACCATAGCCGAACAAACACAAACGCAATACGACTGCCTCATCGCCATGGATTATGTAATGATGATGCCTCCGGATGAGACACAACAAGCCATGAAAGACCGGCTCTGCGCCATTCCGGATATTGAATATGAGGCAGGCTTTTGCGAAAACTGTGAATTTGATCTGGGACCCGACCTTGAAATTTGTCAGGGCGAATGTGTATTACTGCAAGCTCCTGTGGCAGAAGGAAGTACCTATCTTTGGAGCAACGACAGCACCACAAGTTCAGTCCTTGTATGTCCCGAAATTACCACAAGCTTTTGGGTTGATCTGATAACAGCTGGTGGCTGCGAAGCCTCAGATACAATTACAATAAACGTCCTCGAAGCTCCGGTTTTCGATCTTGGTCCGGAGCTGGATATTTGCCAGTTCGACAGTGTATCCTTTGAATTGCCATTCTCAGAGGATTATATATATTTGTGGATTGCCAATTCCGATACTATTGCTCAAAACGTGCATGAATATGGCTTCATCGTTCAGGATACAGTTTTGCTTAAAGCCGAAATAGGCTCTCCAAACGGATGCCTTTCAGTTGATAGTGTGATGATTAATGCCTTGTTAAAACCTCAAATCGATTGGGCAGATACACTTAACAGCTGCCTGAATGACAGCGTGGAACTTACAGCACCTTCCGGATTTGATTTTACGTATAATTGGTTTATTGATGGCGAATTACAAGCCATTACTGATTCTGTTTTTACAATTATCCTGAGCGATACTTTGGAAGTGTTGGTTGAGGTATTTCCACCAGATGGTTGCATGGCAACGGATTCGATGGTGCTAATGCCTCTTGATACACCGGTTTTTGATTTTCCGGAAGACATACAGTTGTGTACCCTCGATACGCTTTTTCTTGAGGGGCCGGCAGGTGATAATTATTCCTATTTATGGTATGCTGATGATGTACTACTTCCCGAAACAAGTGCTGAATTGCAATATATCGTTACAGGCAACGTACAGGTCAAGCTCGAAGTTTATGCAACAACGGGATGCATGGCCACCGATTCTTTGCTTGTCAACGCACTCGAAATACCCATAATCACTGTCGATCCGCAACAAGCATCGCTTTGCTTTGGCAATAATATAGAACTCAACCTGAGTACCCAAAATGCTATCGGATTTCAATGGTGGGATGGAAGCACAAATCAAATCATCACTTTTGAACCTCCCCAAGCTGATTCCATTTATTACCTTTGGGCCGAAGCAGTTAATGGTTATGGTTGCACTTCGAGGGATACTGCTGTAATCGAAGTACAGGATCATCCCGAAATCAATCTGGTATTATCAAACGGAAACAGTCAGATCTGCACGGGCGAAAGTGTTGAATTTAGTGTTTCTAACAATAATCATATCCTGGCGCAATATGTTGTTTGGAATGATTCAGATACCGTATTTTTTGGAGGTCAGACTACCTTAAGCCGGGAATTTGAGCTGACAGAAAACAGCTGGATCAAAGCCGAAATCTTCTCAGAAATTGGCTGTTCATCTGCCGATAGTTTACTCGTATTGGTTTATGAAACTCCGGAAATATCTGTTAGTAACGACACCTCTGTTTGTTATGGCGAATATGTGACATTGGAGGCCAGTGGCGGACTTAGCTGCGAATGGTATAATTCGTCAGGTCTTATCGGCAATGATTATATCCTGCAATTATTACCTGAACAAACCGACACCTATTTTGCTGTCGTTAAAAATGGCTCTCCTTTATTTTGCAGTGCTTCTGATACGGTAAATATTATTGTGCAACCCAAACCCCTTGTGTCAGCAACGGCTTCTGAAACAGAGATTTGTGCCGGAACACAGATTAAACTAACAGCAGCGGGTGCTTCAATCTACAACTGGAGCAATGGTGAATCAGGCGATTCAATTTTTGTTTTTCCGCTCGACACCACTACTTATCAGGTTTTCGGAAGCAATGAATATGGCTGCATCGACACTGCTGAAGTTGCCATTGCAGTGTTTCCGCGCACTGCAGTAAGTATTTCCGGGTTATATCCGGTTTATTGCCAAACGGATGAACCCACCGAGCTAACAGGCTTGCCAGAGGGCGGATTGTTTTCGGGAGCAGGGATGGTAGCAGGAGTCTTTAATCCAGATCTGGCTGGCGATGGCAGCCATCAAATAGTTTACAGCCTCACAAACGATTATGGCTGTACCGATAGCGCAACAGCCACAACCCTTGTGTTCGGCGGATTAAGCAGCATTGATCTGGGCAACGACACTTTGATTTGTCCCAACGACACCCTACAACTCGACGCTGGAGAAGGTTTTACTGAATATTACTGGAATACCGGTGCAACCACACAACAAATTTCAATTTCAGGCACTGATTACCAAGCCGGAACTAGCCGTGAAATCAGTGTAATCGGAGTGCTTGAAGGATGCACGGCATCAGGCAAAATGCGTCTCACCATTCGTAATGACTGTTTTATAGGACTTGATGAACAAACCATAAATCAGCTCATTGTTACTCCCAACCCCGGAAAAGGCCGTTTCCTGATTCAACTTCCAGAAGACTTTGTGCCTGAAGAAATTAGCCTGATCGATTTAAACGGCAAAACGGTAGATTTCAATTTTGATTTAAATCAAAACAAACTAAATCTTCATCTTAACAAGCATTATCAGGGTGTATTGATTTTACGTCTGGTTTCAAAAAGGCAAACCCTAACCACTAAACTAATCGCATATTAGCACGCATATCAAATTAGGTAAGTTGAACCTTCTTACCTCCTTTTGCTCAGCATTTCATACCTTTGCGCCTTTCAAAAAAATAAAAAGACATGACAACAAAAAAGGTATTGGGCATCGGAAATGCACTGGTTGATAATATGATTCGCCTGGAAGATGAAACACTGCTGAAGCTTCTAAAACTGCCAAAAGGAAGTATGCAACTGGTTGATACGGTTCGCTCGGAAGAAGTAGCCAGTTCCTCGGCTCATTTAAACTGTACACGATCTTCGGGCGGTTCGGCCTCCAATACAATACACGGCCTTGCCAGATTAGGTGTTGAAACTGCCTTTATTGGTCATGTGGGCGAAGATGAAACAGGCGAATTCTTTAAAAAGGATATGATCGCTGCAGGAATCAAACCCTTGCTTTTCAGCAGCAAAACAGCTTCGGGAATTGCACATGCTTTTGTAACCGCTGATGGAGAACGAACCTTTGCTACTTGCTTGGGAGCAGCCATTGAGTTATCTGAATCACATCTGAATGAAGCTTTGTTTGCCGGATATGATTATTTCTACATCGAAGGTTATCTGGTACAAAACAAAGCCTTACTCAAAAAAGCCATTGAACTGGCTGCCAAATCAGGTGCCAAAGTTGCCATCGATCTGGCGAGTTATAATGTAGTTGAAGACCAACGTGAGTTTCTGCTCGAATTGCTCAACAACAAAACCATCGATCTTGTTTTTGCCAATGAAGAAGAAGCCAAAGCACTCACCGGATTAGATCCACACCAGGCACTCGATTTTATTGCTGATCGCTGCGAAACTGCCATTGTAAAAACAGGAAAAGAAGGCTCACTGATCAAACAGAACGGTAAAGTATTTCCTGTCAAAGCCATCAAAGCCAATGCCATCGACACCACTGGAGCCGGTGATATGTATGCGGCAGGATTTCTTTACGGTATTTCAAAACAATTAAGCCTCACACAAGCCGGAAAGATAGGCAGCCTGTTGGCTGGTCATGTTATTGAAGTGGTTGGAGCCAAAATGTCTCAGGAACAATGGAGCAGTATCAAACAAAAAATTGAACAAATCGAAGCGGAATTGTAAGTGTTAATGATACCTAAATAACCTTAATTGTCATCATTATAAATAAGGGTTGGTATTTGTTTATAATGCTGAAATGCTTAGATTTGCAGGCCTGTTTCGAAAAATAGTTGAACAATTTTAACAGCATTTTATATATGAAGGTTTACCAAACAGACGAAATTCGGAATGTCGCCTTGATTGGCGCTGCAAAATCCGGCAAAACGACCTTGGCTGAGAATATGCTCTTCGAAGGTAAAGTTATTAACCGCAAAGGAAGCGTGGATGATAAAAACTCCACTTCCGATTACAGACAAATTGAATTGGATCGCCAGATTTCTGTTCACCTCAGCCTTTTGCACTCCCTGCACGAGGACAAAAAGATAAACATACTCGATGCTCCGGGTTTTAGCGATTTTGCCGGTGATATCCTGGCTGCAACAACTGTTGCCGACACAGCTATTATGACAGTAAATGGTCAGGCTGGCGTGGAAGCTACTACCGAAAATGCCTGGAAACTTGCCGAACGATCCAATACACCGGTCGTATTTTTTGTAAACCACCTCGATCATCATAATGCCAATTTTGATGAAGCAGTTCGTCAGTTAAAAGATTATTTTGGCGACAAGGCAACAATAGCTCAATATCCGGTAAATGCCGGAGAAGGCTTCGACAGCGTGATTGACTTGATGCTGATGAAAATGCTGAAATTCCCACAAGGTGGTGGTGTTCCTGAAGTGCTTGATATTCCTGCAGATGAAATGGCAAAAGCCGAACGTCTTCACAAAGAGTTGGTCGAAAATGCCGCCGAAGGTGATGAAGAACTGATGGAAAAATATTTCGAAAATGACAGCCTGAGCCTGGAAGAAACTCGTAAAGGTGTACGATTGGGATTGGTACAACGTGGAATTTTCCCTATCATGTGTGGTGCAGTAAAACATGGCATTGGCGTTCATCGCCTGATGGATTTCATCGTGCATAGTTGCCCGGCTCCCAACAACACTAACCCACGAAAAACTACAGCAGGAAAAGAATATAACTGCAATATTAACGACCCTGCAGGTCTGTTCGTTTTTAAAGTTGCCAACGAACAACATCTGGGCGAGGTTTCGATGATCAAGGTTTATGGTGGTACGATCACCGAAGGTTTAGACATGATCAACCCCAGAAGCGATCACAAAGAAAGGATTTCGCAGCTATTTATTGTGAACGGAAAAAACCGTGAGAAAATCGATAAAGTTGTTGCCGGAGATATTGCCGTCACAATTAAATTAAAAGATATTCGTACAAACGACTCCTTGATGGATCCCAAGGCAGCTGATGCCGGTTTCGAACCCATCGTTTTCCCTGACCCGATTTTTATGACAGCCGTTAAGGCAGCCAATTCACAGGAAGACGAAAAGCTGGGCAGCATACTTCAGGATATGCACCGTACTGACCCTACTATTATTGCCGGACTTTCGCGCGAATTGCGCCAGCTGATCCTGCAATGCCAGGGCGAATACCATATGAATACCGTTAAATGGTACATGGATAATATTTATAAGCTAGAAGTGGAGTTTTATTCTCCAAAAATCCCATACCGCGAAACAATCACCAAATCAGCCAAGGCCGACTATCGTCACAAAAAGCAATCGGGTGGTGCGGGTCAGTTTGGCGAAGTCCATCTGATGGTACAACCTTATTTTGAAGGCTACAAAGATCCTACTGATTTCCCTGTCCGCGGAAAAGAAGAACATAAACTCAGCTGGGGTGGTAAACTTATCTTTGCCAACTGTATCGTTGGGGGTTCAATTGATGCACGTTTTATGCCGGCCATCCTGAAAGGCATCATGGAACGTATGGAAGAAGGCCCGCTCACCGGTTCGTATGCCCGCGATATCATCGTTTACATTTATGACGGCAAAATGCATCCGGTCGATTCAAATGAAATTTCGTTTAAGCTGGCTGGTCGTCACGCCTTTAGCACTGCATTTAAAAATGCTGGCCCTAAGATTATGGAACCTGTTTATGATGTCGCAGTCCGAATGCCGGAAGACATGATGGGAGCCTGTATGACTGATCTTCAGGGACGTCGCGCAGTGATCATGGGAATGGACTCTGACGGAAAATACCAGATTATAAATGCCAAGGTGCCTTTGGCCGAAATGGATAAATACAGCACCTCACTCAGCTCAATCACTTCGGGACGTGGAACTTACTCCATGAAATTTGCTGAATATGCTCAGGTTCCGGGTGATGTTCAAACCAAGCTGCTCAAAGAGTACGAAGAAAGCTTGAAAGAGGAAGAATAGAAATCTCTCATTTCAGAGAAAAGAAAGACCGGTATTGACAACAATATCGGTTTTTTTATTGAAAAAAATGTGCTTACATCTTTAGTTTAAACTGTGGGGCGCCTTGTGAATTTCTGTATGCCACAAACTTCTCCACAACATTTTTAAGCACCTCTATATCAATTGGTTTTAATAAATAATCAAACGCTCCATAAATTTTTGCCTTTTCTTCGTAGCGACCGTAAGCGGTGATAAAAATAACATCGAACTTACGAATCGGAAAGCGCTCAAGCAAATCGAAACCATTGCCGCGTGGCATGTCAATATCAAGAAAGATCAGGTCGGGCTTGTTTGCTTTGATGCTGTCCCAGGCTTTATCAATAATCGGAACCTTATCAACAACAATCACCTTGTCGCCGCAAAACTCCTGAAGGATAATTTCGAGCGAAATAATTGAATCAGGTTCGTCGTCAATCAAAATTACTTTAAATGGTTCCATGGGAAAATGTTTTTAAAAAATTTGGGAAAAATACGATTACTTCTGTGCCCGAACAACTTCCGTCAGCTGATTTGAGATCGTTATACAAGATTTGAATGTTTGTTTTTTCCTGCATATTGATCAACGAAATCCTGCGTTTAATAATTGTTAACCCAAGCGATTTTCTTTGATCCGGCTTGTTCAACGCCCTAAGTCGTTCAGCTTCTTCACGTCCAATACCATTATCGCGAATGCTCACTTTTAAATTATACGTAGAAATCCGGTCAAAATTAATCTCGATCAGGCCTGGTTTATCACTATGCATCAAACCGTGCCAGATTGCGTTTTCAACTATGGGCTGTATGATAAAAACCGGTATCTTCACCTGTTCTTGCGGTATGTCGGGGTCCACCTGAACAGTAAACTGAAATTTATCTTTAAAACGTGCTGATTCCAATTCAAGATAAAGCTGTAAGGCTTCCACTTCTTTGGCTATCGTTAAAGATTTCTCTTGCGACATATCAAGGATCTTCCTCATCAGGGTGGCAAACTTTGTAAGATACCGGCTCGATGCCATCCGATCGTTTTGAAGCACATAACGATGAACAGTGTTCAATGAATTAAACAAAAAGTGGGGATTCATCTGGTTGATCAGTGCTTCCTGCTGAAACCAGTTAAGGTCGAAAATAAGCTGATTTCTTTGTTTTACCAGCCGGATACGCCAAAAAAACACAAGACTGATCATCAACGCAACCAGCAATGCCGCCAGCAAAATAAACCACAGCTCCAGATAAAAGGGTTTCAGTATAACGATTTCCAGTCGTGCAGGTTCCGGATTCCATTCGCCGGCACCGTTTTGCACACTTACTTCAAACACATAAAGTCCGGCTGGAAGATAGGGATACTGTGCACTTGTTTTTTGATTCACAACCCACTCATCCTGAAGTCCCAACATGCGATGTCGGTAAGTTTGCCTGCCTTTGTTGCGGAAGCTTAGGGCAAAATAATCCAATTGAATATTGTTTTGGGTGAACGGGAGTGTAATCTTTTTTTCAAACGGAAAATCATTGTGGCTAACAATTACATCGGTGATAAAGATTGGCAAATGAATTCCCGAGTGCTTAAATGCATCTTCATATACTACTTGTAAGCCATCAGCAGTTGCCAAATAAAGTTGATCATTATAAAAATCAAGGTTATTGATCTCATTCGAAAACATTCCGGAGTGAACATCAAATGTCTGAATAAAACCCTGCTGACCAATAGCTGTTCTGTCAATCAAACTGAGGCCTGTATTCGTCCCAACATAAATCATATTCCCTCGCACCTCAATTGCCGTAACCGAATTAGAAGCCAGCCCGTCCTGCTGAGTAAACTGACTAAGGCTGTCGTCAGCCAGCATCAACAATCCGCTTCCTTTGGTGCCAACCAACAAAGTATCGCCTGCAGCGGCTAACTGTGTAGCCCTTAAGCCAAGCAAAGGAAACTTATCTCCCATAGGCATCACAGTATCATTATGAAATAACCAAACCCCGTTTAATGTAGCCAAAAAAACCTGATCTCCAATAAGTGTAATATCCTCAACCCGATCTATGAACGCATCCTGATACCCAGTGTACAGCAGTGAATCAGTATCGCTGTCAACTTTCGAAAAGCTGGCAAAATGACCCAATAAAACTGATTCATCCTTAAAAAAAACACTTTTGGCTCCCTGACTTAAAAAATCAAGGTGCTTTACCTCTGCTTTCTTCTCACTCTGAAAGCCAAGCCATTTTACTTTAAACACTTTTTCAGAGGTGCCAACCCATAAAACCTTGGATTGATGGTCAAAGTCAATGTCTTCAATATAAAGATCGTTTGTCGTATCAAGCTGAAAAATATGCTGCTCACCCGAAGCTGAAATTCGGCCGAGCCTGCCCCGGCTAAGTGCAAGCCACAAACTGCCGTCGAGCTCCGAAACCACATCGTTCACATTCTCAAAATCAAAACCTGTTTTACGGCTGTAGAAATGATTACCAAAAATTGGAATTTGAAAAACCCCTTTATTCAGGCTTGTTATCCACAGTCCGTTTTCATTATCTATATAAAATCCCGAAACTGAAATATTCGAGAAATAATTCTTCGGTTTGGCAGAAATGTCAGAAGATAAAAATTTATAAACCCCGTTAGAAGCCGTTCCAACCCACAAATCACCCTCCTTATCAACAATCATAGCGTGAATATTACTCTCCATTTCAAGTTTGTGTTCAATACGACCATGCTTGTCGATCTGATAAAGTTTGTTGTTGAAGGAAACTAAAAGTGCCTGATCACACCACAACGATCTCCATACAGACCGTTGAAAAGCCTCCCGGTTTTCCTCTATTTCAAACTGTAAGGTGTCATTATCAGAAAAAAACACGACCTGATTCGATCCATTGATGGTGGCATTTTGCTTGAGTAATTTATTGTTATCCAACAAAATTAACTCATAGAAATGTTGAAATTCCTGTTTTTTCAACCAACGATAATTTCCCACCTCACTAATTTCCAAGAGCCCCTTTCCCGGCACATTTATAAGCAGATTATTCAGTGAGTCAACATGATAGGAGTCGAATATTTTAAAATTTCCCGGATAATCAGCCAGCAAACTATCCAAAAGATGGTTATAGGGAAATGCAACAACTTTTTCGTCAACCAGATAAGCAAAATGTCCTCGGATGGTATTCACCCATATCCGGCCTGAAGCATCAATTTCAAGATCAAAAACGGTATTTTCGGGCAGTCCGGAACTTTCGTCAAAAATCATAAACCGATAGCCGTCGTAGCGCGCTAATCCATGGTCGGTCGAAAACCACAAATAGCCTTTCTCATCTTGCAAAACATCATAAACCTCCGAAGAGGGCAATCCATTTCGGCCTGTAATTTGCCTGTAAACGGGATCTTGTGCCATCGCATTTTGCAATAGAATAACAATCAAAAACACACCCGTTAACCAGAACCGCATAATGGCAATTTGCTAACAAATTTACGGCAAATTAATCAGCTAATAAAGCGGAGATCAAAGAAACAACAATAAGCTAACAGCCATAAGTGCCATGCCGGCAATCATCCCATAAATAGAATAATGGTGTTCGCCATATTCCTCTGCGGCCGGGAGCAACTCATCCAGCGAAATAAATACCATTATGCCGGCTACCATAGCAAACAATACCCCAAATACAGTAGGACTTAAAAACGGCATGAGTAAGAGGTAACCAACCAAAGCCCCAATAGGTTCGGCCAATCCGCTGCTAAACGAAAGCCAGAATGCCCGTTTTCGACTTCCGGTAGCATAATACACCGGCACCGAAACCGCAATTCCTTCAGGTATGTTATGTATGGCGATGGCCACTGCAATGGCAATCCCAAGATTAGGATCGGATAATGCTGCTGTAAATGTTGCCAATCCTTCCGGAAAGTTATGAATACCAATGGCCAAAGCTGTGAAAATACCCATGCGGGCCAGCTTTCTCTTCTTCTCATCAATTTGATCCATATCCTCAATGCGTTTAACTTCATGAGGATTTTCGATACTGGGAATAAATTTATCTATCAGTCCGATTACAAAAATACCGGCAAAAAAGGCTAAAACAGTGTACCAGGAGCCTTCGCGAATGCCATATACTTCGGTTAATTCGATGCGGGCTTTAGACAAGATCTCAACAAAAGAAACATAAATCATCACGCCAGCCGAAAAACCCAGTGCCACAGACAAAAAGCGGGTATTTGTACGCTTGGCCAATAAGGCAATGGCACTCCCTATTCCGGTAGATAAGCCTGCAAACAAAGTCAGGCCAAAAGCAATCAGCACATGTTCGTCCGAAATCATTTTTTATCAGTTCTTTGCTGTTTATTCCTGGCATAAGCAGCCCGGGTTGCCAACTTCTGTTTTTCGCGCTCAATTACCAAAGTAGCTATTTCATCAGCTCTTTCATCATCACTTTTGCGATGTAAAGCTTCATTAAAGTGCGTTTCGGAAACATCATGACGATACATCAATGCACACAACCGCTCGAAGTCGTGCTCAAGCAAATCCAATAAAAATAACTTTAACCTGGCATGTAATTCATTGTAGCTTAAACTGTTCAAACGTGATATTTCACCAGGCTCAATAGGGCTCAATTCCATAAAACATTGGTTTTAGTTGTCAATATTGGTTTGAATACGCTGCTCGTGCGAATTCAGTTCGTAAGCCACTAAATTCCCATAACCGGCACGATTTTCCATATAAACTCCATTATCAAGATCAATAAAGTGATAACTTTTGGATTGCATCACATGATACATAAACTCCAAATCAACAGGAACATGGCCATGAATCACTTTCTTGTTTCTGATCTTCTCAGGCACCACCCTGAATTCACGCGTCCAAAGCATCGCATTGGTATCAGTTAGCGGATCGTCAAGATTAAAATTCAGTCCTGCATGTACCAAAATATGTTGCTCCAGCTCAATATAATAACGTCCCTTTTGCATCCAGTTGATATACGCTTCAGGAATTTCGGAAGCATACTGCACACCAAAACTTTCCAACGTTTCTTTTCCGCCATGTGTTTCCCACACTTTCTGGATTTTCGTTTTGCGACGCATACCCAAAAAATGCTTTTTCTGCCTATCCTCTTCCCAAGCCTTTATGCAATAATCTTCATGGTTACCTTTTAGATAATGTATCTGATATTCCTTTGCCTCAAGACCCATAAGATAATCGAGCACCCCTTTACTATCCGGACCCCGGTCAATAAAATCACCTAAAAAATAGAGCACATCAAATTTGTCTGGCTTAATTTGATTCTCAACCAGTGCCTGAAGCGTTTTTTTACATCCATGAATGTCGGGAATTACCCAGCTTTTTTTCATAACACCGCTATTGGGGTCGTTTGGGCGGTAAATATACAATTTTAGGGCTCCCAAAATAATCAGAAATCCAAAAATTGTATGATACTTTTACTTTTTACTTGCCTGCTTTGCCACCTGATCCATCAGCTTTTTGATTTCTTCCGGATCACCAATAAAATAATCCTTCTGAAGATTCATATCATCATCAAATTCAAATACATAAGGTATTCCGGTTGGGATATTAAAGGCAAGAATGGCTTCTTCACTCATCTTTTTGAGGTGCATCACCAGGGCTCTTAAGCTGTTGCCGTGTGCTGCCACCAAAATTTCGCCATGCTTTTCCAGACTTATCTTAATATCACTTTCCCAGTAAGGAACCATACGCATGATCACTTCTTTAAGTGATTCGGTCATGGGCAGATTCTTAGGGTCAACATCAGCAAAGCGCGGGTCTTTAGCTGGATTTCTGGGATCTTCTTCCGAAAGTGGCTGTGGGGGCACATCAAAACTACGACGCCAGAGCAGCACTTGTTCATCTCCATATTTATCAGCAGTTTCGGCTTTGTTAAGTCCCTGAAGTTCACCATAATGCTTTTCGTTCAACCGCCAGCTTTTGAGTACCGGAATATACATCTGATCCATTTCTTCCAAAACCAGCCACAGTGTTTTTATTGCCCGTGAAAGGTAAGAAGTATAGGCAATTTTGAAACGATAGCCTTCTTCTTTCAGTAATTTGCCGGCTTTTTTTGCCTCCTCAACACCCTGCTCCGAAAGGGGCACGTCAGTCCAACCCGTAAAACGGTTTTCTTTGTTCCAGGTGCTTTGTCCGTGACGTATCAATACTAATTTTTTCATATTTCTATTTATTGCTTTAAAAATTCCAGCTAAAAATGCATGTTCCGCTTTCTGTAAATCAATAAAATCTCTTAAAAAGATATTTCACGCAAATTTAAAGCTTTTCGTGCTGATATCCGATTAACATAATGTAAATTTGTAGCATGAAAGCTGTTACGGTTCCGGTATTTTTGCGAATTTTTTATCCATCGCTACTCTGGCAAATGCCTGCCGGAAACCAAACCCTTTATCTCACTTTTGATGATGGGCCTCATCCGGAAATAACACCTAAGGTGCTTGATCTGCTTGATCAATATCAGGCAAAAGCAACATTTTTTTGCGTGGGCGAAAACGTTGAGCGATTTCCACAAACCTATGCAGAAATTTTAAACAAAGGCCATCGCACCGGCAATCATACCATGAACCACCTCAATGGCTGGAAAACCAATCTGAACCTTTATTACGAGAACGTGAATGAATGTCGCAAACTGGTTGATTCAGACTTGTTGAGGCCACCCTACGGACGCATCACTCCTGCTCAAATTCAGGCATTAAAAAAAGAATATAAAATTGTGATGTGGTCGGTACTAAGCTATGATTTTGACACAGAAACCACCCCGGAGCAATGCCTGAACTATGTGATCGAACATGCTGAAGATGGTGCCATCATCGTATTCCACGACTCAGAAAAATCGGCACGAAATATGCTAGCAGCTTTACCCGAAGTACTCAGCTATTACCACAGCAAAGGATATCAATTTGAAAAACTATGACAGCCTGACAGCTGAAATTATATCTTTTGCACTCCTGTAAATTCCAAAAACCATTTGTAACATTTTGGCAAGCTAGTTGTTCTAATAGAAACGATTCGACGTAAAATGTTTATTTTTGTGATATGGAAAATGATGAATTCAAAAAAGATATCGAAGAGCTTTTTCGTTTATTTAACAAGCTGATGGAGCGTTATCCGGAAGAAAATATGCCAGGCATTGATAAAGCACAATTCGAACAGCTGAAACTTTTTTTGCGCAATTACGAAAACATGAAAGACCAAATTTCGATGCAGATGATGGGCCCTGTAAATGAACCCATGCGTCAGATGTTGCGTATGTTTATCAAACAGATGAAAGAGGAACTGGGCGAAGATGATTTCCTTCGGGAAGCAGAACAGGACGAAATCCCTGTTAAAAGACAAACAATGCCTGTGGAAAAAGGCGATCCGATCGAACAAATCGCTCATATCGATGCCATGCTGAGTAGGCCAGGCCTTAAAAATGAAGAAATAGACAGATTGCTGGATGAACGAGCCAGGTTAGGTGAATTATTAAAGGAGACAAACGATTAAGGCTGGACTTAACAGATGATATCATATCTTAAATTGCGGTGGAAAAAGTATTGGGAGAGAAAAACCTGGTTTTCAAAAATCAGCGATCTGGTTTTTATCCTGCTCATCATTGGCTTACTTATTCCTGCCAGCAGAAAAGAAATAAGTGCTTTTGTATCGGGCCTTACAGCAATGAGCCCGGGCACTCTGGACGAAGACAAGCAGTTAAGCGTAAGTAATGCGTCCCTAAACTGGTCGGTAGCCAATCAAGACGGAGCAGTTTTTAGCCTCTCAGATTTTCAGGACAGGCCAATTTTCTTAAACTTTTGGGCTACCTGGTGTCCGCCTTGTATTGCCGAAATGCCTGATATTCAAGATTTATATGACAATTATGGCGATCGTGTTGCTTTCTTGCTTGTTACTGACGAATCGCCCGAAAAGGTAAATGCATTCATGCAGAAAAAAGGTTTTAATATGCCGGTTTACTACCACCAGTCAGGGGTGCCGCAAGAGTTTGCCACGCAAAGCATTCCTACCACTTTCGTTATCAGCCCCGAACAAAAAATTGTGATTCGAAAAACCGGGGCAGCAAAATGGAACAGTAAAAAAATGCATCAACTTCTGGATGAAATGATGCAGTAATTCAATATTATACAGAATAATATGTACAGCTCACATGCAAATTCATACCTTTGCAACGTTATACAGCCAAAATAGCCGTAAAAATAAATAACAAAAAATGAAAAAACTTGGAATTTTACTGATCTTCGTGGTTTTAGCCACGGCTACTCAGGCTCAGATCATTACAGATAAAACCAGTAAGAAATTTACAATTGGTTTCGATATTTATACCGATGTCCTAACCAAAACTCCGGCCAATTATAATGCCCGCACCATCAATCAGGGATTTAATGTATTTGGAACTTATAATTTCGCACTTGGGAAAAGTGCTCATACCTTTTCGCTGGGAGCCGGAATCCGCTCACAAAACTTCTATTCCAACACGGAAATTGCTGATTTAAACGCTGATACAATTCAATTTGTGCCAATAAGCAATAATTACAAAAAAAGTAAGATTAATTTGGTCTATCTGGATTTTCCGGCCGAGTTTCGCTTTCGCTTCAACAACACCTGGAAAGTTGGTATCGGTTTCAAACTTGGGGTGGTCATTGGAAGTAAAACAAAATATATTGGTGATATTACAGCAACCGGCCCACGTGTTTACGCCAAAGAAAAACGTATCAACTCGCTTGAAAAATACACTTTTGGACCAACTTTCCGGGTGGGTTATAAATGGATTAATCTGTTTGCCTATTATCAACCGGCCAGGGTTTTTCAACGCGATTTAGGACCTGAGTTTTATCCGCTTTCTGTGGGTTTAACGATAGCTCCTTTCTAAAATAAACGGAATTTTTATTATTGCCTTTACTGCCTTAGTTTCCTATCCACAGGAAGATATTTAGCATCATCAGAAATCCTGTGAAAAAACCCACATAAACTTCCATTGGTTTGTGTGCCAGTAATATAAGGCGTGAAGTACCGATAAGCCCACTGATTAAAACCGACAAAATTAACAGCAGGTGAAAGCTTTCGGGCGAAAGCAATACCAAACCTGCAAAAGTACCGGTAATTGCCCCCAACCCAATCATGTGCAGACTAATTTTCCACCACAGGCTTATGGCTGATGCAATGATAGCCAACAAAGTAGCTCCAAGCATATAGACATACAAAACCGGTGCAATTTGTAAGTGTTTCAAAAGGTAATAAGTGAGGTAGAAAAATACTGCCGTTATCAGTAAGGGAGCGATGCGTTCCTGTCGCAATGGCATTTGTAAGCTGCTGATGAGCCCGAATCTTAACATCAAATAGATGATCGATAATGGAAAAAGAAAAGTGGTCATAAAAATCAGGCCGGCCAACTTCCAGATCATGGTATAAGGAATGCGAAGTAAAATGAGATCGGCCTGCCAAATCAAAGCAAAATAAGCCCAAACCGGAATGAGCAGCGGATGAAAAAGAACTGAAAGTATCTTAGCGATTTGCTTTTCGACCATTGAAAGCAGTATTATAATTCTTTGCGCAGGCGGGCTACCGGAATATTCAGTTGTTCGCGATATTTGGCAACAGTGCGGCGTGCAATATTGTAACCCTTCTCCTTAAGAATCGTTGTAAGTTGCTCATCCGTAACGGGTTTCGACTTGTTTTCTGCATCGATACAATCACTAAGAATTTTTTTAATCTCCCGGGTTGAAACCTCCTCACCCTCATCATTTTGCATTGACTCGCTGAAAAAACTCTTCAAAAGAAAAGTGCCAAAAGGCGTTTGAACATATTTGGAATTGGCAACCCGCGAAATTGTAGAAATATCCAGGTTTACGATCTCCGCTATATCTTTCAGTATCATCGGTTTGAGCTTGGTCTCATCACCCGTAAGAAAATATTCATACTGATAATTCATGATCGCATGCATGGTCAGATAAAGTGTGTTTTGTCGCTGCTTGATAGCATCAATAAACCACCTGGCCGAATCAATTTTTTGTTTTACAAAAACTACAGCATCCTTATTGCTTTTACTTTTTTTGTTTTCGGAATAGGTTTCGAGCATTTCGGCATAAGCCTTGCTAACCCTTAGCTCTGGCGTATTGCGGCTGCTCAGGGTCAGCTCAAGTTCGCCGTCATTATTAAAAATAATAAAATCCGGCATCACATATTGACTGGTGCGTCCGGCATCACTCATCGAATTGCCCGGTTTGGGATTCAGCTTCAAAATTTCAGTCAAAGCATCTTTAAGCTCGTCTTCACTGATTTCGGCTCTTTTAAGGATTTTATCGTAATGCTTCTTCGTAAATTCATTGAAAAACCGATCCACAATCATAATGGCCAGCCGATAATCTTTTTCGAGTTCCTCTTCCTGCAAGCGATAGAGTTGTATGAGCAGACATTCCTGCAAATTTCGTGCGCCGACGCCCGGAGGATCAAAATCCTGTATTACCTTCAAAACTTCCAGCAATTCCTTTCTGTTCGTTTTGATGTTGAGGGCAAAAAGTAAATCATCGGCCAAAGCATCCAGAGGTCGATTCAAATAACCCGCATCATCCAGATTACCAATAATATACTCTCCAATTATATGCTCCCGCTCATCCAGTTTACGATATCCAAGCTGTTGAAGTAAAAAATCCTGAAAGCTTTGGTGACTCGAAAAAGGCATTTCATAACGGTCGTCATCCGGGCTGGAATTGTTAGCCGCTAATTTGTAACTTGCGATATCATCATCATCCAGGTAATCGTCAAAATCAAACTCATCATCAGTTGAGTCATACTCGTCTTCGGCCTCAAAATCATCAGCAGTGTCATCCTCAAAGTCATCAAGTGTATCTTCCTGTTCCTGTTCGCCCTCCTCGATTTCGAGTGCAGGATTTTCTTCAATTTCCTGCTTGATACGTTGCTCCAGTGCTACAGAAGGAATCTGCAAAAGCTTCATCAGCAAAATTTGCTGAGGCGAAAGCTTCTGAAGTAATTTTTGTTGTAACCGCTGGTTTAACATAATATTTGGTTCATGATAGTTGCTTTCCTTAGAAGCACACTGCTATTCTTTTGCGAAAGTAAGACAAAAATAAAAATTGCCACTTATTAATCCGTATTGATTATTTGTGAATTTTTGATTTTGCCATGAAGAACTCAAAATTTACAGCTAGCAAAAACGGTATATATACCAGTATTTCAATGTTTTAAACCTGGTTCTTAAAACATCAAATTCATAACAATCAGTTCGAAAACAATCCTTGTTTTCCCCGGAAGCCATCCCCGAAAAGCCTTATTTTAACTATCAACGGGTTATGCTTTAACCATTTTATCAGCAGTTTACAAATCTAAAGCACAAGTTTGGTCGGTTCTAAAGCGTTTGTATTCCTAGCCAGCAGCATGAGCAGTGCGGGCAATGATCTCATTTTGCAAATCTGTTCCAAGATCGTTGAAGTAATCAGAGTAACCAGCCACACGTACAATTAAATCGCGGTATTGCTCCGGATTTTTTTGCGCATCACGTAGGGTTTTAGCATCCACCACATTAAATTGAATATGATGCCCGTCGAGCCTGAAATAGGTGCGAATTAATTGAATGAGTTTTTGAAATGCTTCTTCATCTTTAAAAAATTCCGGTGCAAACTTTTGATTCAATAAAGTGCCACCTGTGCGCACATGATCCAGTTTTCCGGCAGATTGCAACACTGCTGTCGGGCCATTTACGTCAGCACCCTGCACCGGACTTATCCCTTCGCTGAACGGTTGATGTGCCAATCTGCCATCGGGCATGGCACCTGTTACGCTGCCAAAATAAACATGCGAAGTGGTCGGAAGCAAATTAATCCTGAAAAACCCTTTGCGATGGTTGGGCTTTCCATCAACCAGAGCAAAAAAATCCTCAAAAACCCGAATTGCCTGTTGATCAGCTTCATTGTCATTGTTGCCCCATTTTGGGCTTTCATAAACCAGTTTAGCCCTAAGTTCTTCAAACCCAACAAAATCATGTCGGATTGCTTTGACTAACTGCTCCGGAGAAACCTGTCGTAGATCAAAAACCCATTTCTTGATTGCAGCCAGGCTATCCGTTATGCTTCCCAAACCAACACCCTGCAAATAAGACGTATTGTAGCGGGCTCCGCCGGCATTGTAATCTTCGGCATTTTGAACACAATCCTCAATAAACAAAGATAGAAAAGGTACTGGCATCCATTCTGCAAACAAGGCTTCAATCTTACGGTTTCCTTTCAGTTTGATGGTTACAAACCATTCTAATTGTCGGGCAAATTGTTGGTAGAACACCTCATAGCTTTCGCAAAACTCAAGAGGATTGGTTTTCGGGCCCAACTGTTGTCTGCTTTCCGGATCATAGCCTCCATAGACAGTCAGCTCCAAAACCTTTGTAAGATTAAAATAACCTGACAAAGTATAGGCTTCCGTTCCAAAAGCACCCGTTTCAACACAGCCACTCGCTCCACCATTACGGGCATCTTCGATTGATTTTCCCTGCCTGAGCAACTGCTGGATAATGGCATCTGTATTAAAAAATGAAGGCTGTCCAAAACCAGTCTTCACAATTTGCAATGCCCTTTTTATAAAGCGATCAGAATTCTTCTTGCTGATTTGCACCATCGAACTGGGTTGCAAAAGACGCATCTCCTCAATCACATCCAAAATCAGATAACTGAGATCATTTACGGCATCAAAACCTTTATCAGTCAAACCACCTAAATTAATCAGGGCAAAATCGGTGTAAGTATTGCTCTCCAAAGCCGTAACACCCACTTTTGGTGGAGCAGGATGATTGTTGAATTTGATCCAAAAGGCCTGAAGCAACTCTTTTGCCCGATCACGACTCAAAGTTCCTGCAGCCATTTCTTTTTGATAGAAGGGCCAGAGATGCTGATCCAATCTTCCGGGATTGAAAGAATCCCAGGGATTAAGCTCCGAAATTATGCCCACATGGATAAACCAATAATGCTGAAGCATCTCGTGAAAAGTTTGAGGAGCATGAGCCGGAACCCGTTTGCATACTTCAATAATCTCTTCAAGTTCAGCTCCTCTTGCCGGATCAGTGGTTCGTTGCAAGAGTGTTTCCAGTGCTTCAACATGACGTTTGGCATAGGCAATCATTGCCTCAGCCACAAGCTGCATGGCTTCCAGTTCTTGCCAATGATTCTGGTCAATTTCACTGGCAGATTTGTTCTGTTTTACTTGTTTGATCTCTTCAATAATATCGAGCAAGCCCATGCTAAACAAGCGTTTTCCGGCCACTGTATGCCCTGGTGCGCGCTGCTCCTGAAACTCTGTAAAAACACCGGCCTGATAAGCTTTGATCCAGTTTTCTGACATGGCAGCAAAAAGTCTGTCGCGCTGCGTTCGGCCTTCCCAAAAAGGAATAATTTGGTTTCTATACGTTTCAAAAGTTGTTTTATCCACTTTAAAACTCACTTTCTCGCGCTGATCCAGCATACGCAAGTCATCAAGACTGTGCAAAGAGATTTCGGGATAGGTTGGCGTAGCTTTGGGAGCCGGGCCACGTTCTCCTACAATAATTTCCAGCTCGTGGACATATATCTCCTTTTTCTTCAATAAATACCGAAATGCCTCTGCCCGTTGGATTGCAACAGAAGGCTGATTTTTAGCATATTTCTGATAATATTCAGTGATCAATATCGCCCGTTCGGCAGATATTGCCGGAACAGCATCCAGGCTGAGTTGGCGAAGGTTTTGAATGCGTTTGTTCATGGGTTTTGGATTTAAGCACCTATGCTTACAACTGGCGCAAGATCATTGAAATAGGTTTTGATTTGCTGTTGTTTTTCAATTGGATAATTCGGTAATTGTTTCAAACCGTAAGTTAAGTCAAGCTGTTTGTATTTGTTGTAAGCCGTTTGATGATAGGGCAAAAGATCGATGCGGGGAATTGCTTTCGTACTTTTTAAAACTGCCCTGATGGCTTCCAGGTTTTGCATTGTATCTGTAATATTCTCAATCAAAGGGATTCGGATGATCACTTCAGTTTTCTGACGCATCAGCCACTTAAAATTTTCTAAAATCAAACGGTTTGATTTGCCGGTAAATTTCTTGTGCTGTGCATCTTCCATAATCTTCAGGTCGAAAAGCACCAAATCGGTTTTGGTTATAACTTCTTTAAATACCGATTCAGGAGCATATCCGGAAGTATCCACTGCGGTGTGAATATCAAGTTGATGGGCAGCTTCAAGCAAGGCGATCACAAAATCTGCCTGCATCAGAGGTTCGCCGCCGCTTAGTGTGATTCCTCCGCCTGATTCTTCATAAAAAAGCCTGTCGGCTTCTGCTTTGCTAATCGCTTGATTTAACGTAATAATTTCTCCAACTTGTTTGAAACAAGGTACTGACGACTGACCTATTTTATATGTGCCGGTTACTTTCTGAATACCAGGATGATGACTCTCCGGATTATGACACCAGGCACAACGCAAAGGACAGGATTTAAAGAAAAATGTTGTACGAATTCCGGGGCCGTCGTGCACCGAAAAACTTCTAATATCAAAAATTATAGCTTTCATGAAATACAGATTGATCAATGTTTAAACTGTTTGAACCAACCAAACAATCAACATAGCCAGCAGGCAAAGAGGCCCTTGCCATTGTTGTGATACAGATCAGTCTTTTTAAAACTGCACATGATCATTAAATTCAATCTGTTAAGAAAGCGAAGATATGAAAAAAGAAGGATGTAAATACAAATATATCTTTCACCAGATAAATGAAATCTATTTCGATTTCTCAAAAACCGTAACGATCTCTCCAAGCGGAGTATCTGATGTAATTGTTATTGCTCCATCCAGGTATGTTCCCAGCTCATGCAGTATAGGATCATTTTCAAAATTGTAACTGATCACTCCATTTTCGTCCAGCAGCCACTTGGCGCGATGGGTGTTGTGGTTATCAATTATACTCAAAGTACTGTCGCTGGTGAACTTCAAAATGGTTTTCTTTTCGCGCTCTGCCACCTGATTTACTGTCGCAGGATCCGTTTTTTGTTCATCAAAATCAATCTGAACGTCTGTAACCTTCCAGGTTCCAACCAGTTTTGATTCCGGTGTTGATGAACATGACCATAAAACTAATAAAAACAAGGCTACTCCAAATCGGCTGAACAATGCAACTAATTTCATAATTCTAAGGTATATCTTCGTTCGGGTAATAATGCTTACTCTCCACTGGTGCAGAAAAGCCTTGCAAAAGTAAGACAAAGACAGATAACATTAGCAGATTACCAAACAAGCTATGTTTTATTCTAAAAAAAACTGAAAATCAATCCCGCCGGAAAAATACTTGACAAATTTAAAATATATCTTATTTTTGCCAAACGGTTTAACCATTTAGTTAAACTAACAAGTTAAAAATATGACTACCGAAGAAAGTATCATCAACGCTGCTAAAGAAGTATTTATACGAAAGGGATTTCAGGGTGCTAAAATGCAGGAAATTGCCGACGAAGCCGGAATCAATAAAGCTTTATTACACTATTATTTCAGGTCGAAAGAAAAGCTTTTTGAGCAGATTTTTTCCGGAGCTTTTCAACAACTTATTCCCGCTTTATCCAAAAAACTGGATGAAACCACTGATCTTGAAACTTTCATTCGTTTTTTCGTGCCTTTTTACACAAATTTCATTCAAAAAAACCCACATCTGCCACAGTTTATCATACACGAGCTTAACCAAAACCCCGATCGGATCAGAAATTTGGCAGCTGCCCAGGTTTTTCCTTTTCCCAAACTTTCGCGTATGATAGCACAAGCAGTTGCCGAAAATAAAATTCGTCCGATAGAACATGAACACTTGATTATCAATATGTTGTCCTTGATTATTTTTCCGATCGTAGGCAAACCCATGATCGAAGGTGTGATTTTTAACCAGAATACCGAAAGCTATCAAAACTTCATGGCAAAAAGATCAGATGAAGTAATTGAAACCATCTTAAATTCCATAAAACCTCAAAAGAATTGATGATGAAAAAAACATTTTTTTCTGTCATGCTGATACTTTTGGTTAGCGCAATAAATGCTCAAATCCCGATAAGGCATTATACGCTGGAGACTATTATCGATTCAGCCTTAAAGCATTACGCCATCAACGGGCAAGCGGCTATCCAACAGCAAATTTTTGAGTTGCAATCATCCAAAATTAACAACGGATGGAAACCTCAGCTGATGCTCAACGGACAGGCAAGTTACCAATCAGACGTCACCAGGGTCGAAATTCCTATTCCCGGCTTCGACTCGCCCGAAATTGCCAAAGACTGGTACAAGCTAAATCTTGATATCACGCAGCAGATTTATGATGGAGGAATAACAGCTGAAAGAAAAAAAGCTGAAGAAGCCAGTCTGGCTGTATCCCTCAAAAACATTGATCAAAAGTGCTATCATTTTCGCGAACAGATTCACAACATTTATTTTCAGGCCCTGCTTTACGAGCAACAAATCAATGTTCAACATAGTGCTGTGAACAGCCTTGAAAAGCTTATCAACGAAATGCAATCAGCTTATGAGGCAGGAATGATCTTACAGTCGGAATTGAACACACTTAAAGTTGAAAAGTTGAAACTACTGCAGCAAAAAACCACAAGTGAGGCCGGCAGAAAATCAGCACTCGCAATACTGGCCACCCATTCGGGATTGCCCATTTCGGCAGACGACAGTCTGCTTGTTCCCAATCAAAACATCAGGGAGCTCAAGCTGGTCAATCAACGGCCCGAACTGGAACTCTTCACACTTCAGCAGAAACAACTACAACAACAAGAATCACTAAGCAAAACCACCCGAAATCCTGTGATTCAGGCCTTCGGACAGGCAGGTTATGGCCGGCCCGGTTTTAATATGCTGGAAGACGACTTTACACCCTATGCCATAGCCGGCATTCGGTTCCAATATCGACTCTATGATTGGAAAAGTAATCAAAAAGAACGCAAAATCATCCAACTTAATGCTCAAAACCTTGATCTTGCAAAGCAGGATTTTGAACAAAACATCACAGCGGCTGCCAAGGCAAAACTTGAAGAAATTATACAGTATGAAGTATTGCTCGCACAAAGCAGGGAGATTATCGGGATGCAAAAGGAAATACTGCTAACCGCCGAAAATCAACTTAAAAACGGAACCATCACTACAGCCACCTATGTAACAGAACTCGAAAAATACAATCAGAGTCTGCTCAATCAGGGGATTAATAAATTACAACTTCAGTTTGCAATCAACAGTCTTAATTTCATCACCGGTAATATCCATCCAAATGAACAAAAGTAAAATCTATCTTTGGCTCCTGACATTAAGTATTTTATCTTCGTGCCAGCCAAACAACGAAAAAGCTGATGCTTATGGTAATTTTGAAGCTGTGGAGGTAGTTGTTTCAGCTGAAACAGCTGGCAAAATCATTCACCTTAAAGTGGAAGAAGGGAAACTTTTTGAACAAGGAAAGTCTGTCGGCTTGGTTGATACCACTGCTTTTTGGCTTCAAAAACAGCAGCTGCAAAGTCAGAAAGAAGCCATACTGAGCAAGCTCACAAGTCTGAAAGCACAGCTAAAGGTACTGGATCAGCAGCTCAAAAACAGTCAGACGGATCAAGCCAGGGTTCATCAGTTGTTTGAAAAAAATGCGGCCACTGCCAAGCAAAAAGATGATATTGACGGAGCTGTCGCCCTGATCAAAACACAACAGCAGGCACTTATTGCGCAATTCGGCGGGATAGAAAAAGAAACACAAGTAGTTGATGCGCAAATTGCCCAGCTAAACGATAACATTCGTAAAGCACAAATTATGCAGCCCATCAAGGGCACGATATTAGCCAAATATGCCGAAGCTGGTGAAATTGCTGCACCCGGAAAACCGCTTTACAAAACAGCGGATCTCAACCATCTGGATCTCAAAGCCTACATCACCGGCAAACAACTTGCCGACTTTGTTTTGGGCAAGCAGGTGAACGTGCTCATTGATGGCACCAACGAAGCCACTGAACTAAAGGGAACCATCAGCTGGATTGCTTCATCTGCAGAGTTCACACCCAAGACCATACAAACCAAAGAAGAGCGTACCGACCTTGTTTATGCCATTAAGGTAAGGGTTGGCAACGACGGCAGACTGAAAATCGGTATGCCGGGCGAAGTCCGTTTAATCAATCACTAATTATTTAATCCTATGACAAACAGATTCTTATGTATTTTGCTAACCGCACTTTTTAGTATTTCTGTCCTCAGCCTTTCGGCTCAAAACAAAGCCGATCGCGTGGTAGGGAAGTGGCTCAACGAGGACGGTGATGCCCATGTGGAAATTACCAGATCAGGCGACACTTATTCGGGAAGGCTTGTTTGGCTCAAATTTCCGGTTGATGATGAAACCGGCAAACCCAAGCTCGACAAAAAAAATCCGGATGATGCCCTGAAAACCCGTCCCGTCATGGGATTGGAAATCCTTTCAGGATTCACTTACGACAGCGATGATGAGGAATGGACAAACGGCGAAATCTACGATCCAAAGTCCGGCAAAACCTACAGCTGCTATATGGCATTTGATAAAGAGGGAAACCTAAAAATCAGAGGTTATATCGGCATTTCACTGATTGGCCGAACAACCTATTGGACATCAGTAAAATAGTTTCATCATGAATTCTGAAATGGCAGTTTGCGCAAATGCACTCTCAAAATTTTATCAAGACAAAAAAGCGCTTGACAGCTTAAGTTTTGAGATTGAGATGGGCAGCCTTTTTGGTTTTATCGGCCCTGACGGAGCCGGTAAAACCAGCCTTTTCAGGATTTTAAACAGCCTGCTCATCCCCGATGGCGGAACAGCCAGTATTCTGGGATTCGATACGGTTAAAGATTACAAGCAAATTCGCCGGATCATTGGTTATATGCCTGGCAGGTTTTCGCTCTATCAGGACTTAACGGTGGAGGAAAACCTGAAGTTTTTTGCCGGAATCTTCAAAACCACAATCAAAGAAAACTACCATCTGATCGAAGATATTTACCGGCATATTGAGCCGTTTAAAAACCGCAAAGCCGGAAAGCTTTCGGGCGGCATGAAGCAGAAGCTGGCACTTTCGTGTGCGCTAATACACAAACCTGAAGTGTTGATACTGGACGAACCCACTACAGGGGTGGATGCCGTTTCGAGAGGTGAGTTTTGGGAAATGCTGCAAAAACTCAAAACCCAAAATATTACGATTCTGGTATCGACACCCTATATGGATGAAGCTTCGCTATGCGACGAAGTGGCACTGATGCAGGAAGGTAAAATCATGCAACGCGCTACTCCTGAAAGGATAATAGAAGCTTTCAACGAAACACTTTGGTCGGTTCAAAGCGATAAAATGTTTGAATTGCTCTCGCACTTAAGCAGTTTTCCGGAAATCAGGCTGGTTTATCGCTCAGGCGATCACATCTGTTTCATACCCAGAAAGCAGTCAGTTGAAGAAAAAAATTTACTTGCCTATCTGGAAAACCTTGGTCATCAATCAGTAAAGCTCAAACAAATAAAGCCAACAATCGAAGATAGTTTCATCTATCAGATGCAAACCCAAAATTAATGCCATGAAACCAGTGATAGAAGTAGAAAATCTGGTAAAGAAATTCGGCAATTTTGTTGCCAACGATTCTTTAACGTTTTCGGTATTTCCGGGCGAAATTTTCGGGTTTCTGGGAGCCAACGGAGCAGGAAAAACCACAACAATAAAAATTCTCTGCGGACTTTCGGCTCCTACCTCAGGCAAAGTTAGTGTGGCCGGATATGATGTGTACAGACATAGTGAACTCATTAAAAAAAACATAGGCTATATGAGCCAGAAATTTTCGCTCTATGAAGACCTCAGCATCACCGAGAATTTTCAGTTCTATGGTGGTATTTACGGCCTTAGCCGAAATGAAATCAGGGAGCGGACAAAAGCCCTGCTCAACCGGTTGGATTTTCTGAAAGCTCAAAATGAGGTTTTGCGCAATATCCCGCAAGGTTGGAAACAAAAGCTGGCCTTTTCGGTGGCGGTGATGCATCAGCCAAAGGTCGTTTTTCTGGATGAGCCAACCGGAGGCGTTGATCCGATAACCAGAAGACAGTTTTGGGAGTTGATTTACGAACAAGCGCACAATGGCACAACGATATTTGTGACCACGCACTATATGGATGAAGCCGAATACTGTGGCAGGGTAAGCATTATGGTGGATGGCAAAATTGAAGCCCTCGATAGTCCCGAAAAGCTTAAAAATCAATTTGCTGTAAACAGTATGAATGATGTTTTTGTGAAACTGGCCCGGGCTGCTAAATAAAAACCGCATGAAAGGATTTGTAGTAAAAGAGTTTCTGCACATTTTTCGCGATCACCGCACCATGCTTATCCTTTTTGGAATGCCCATTGCCCAGGTGCTGTTGTTTGGTTTTGCCATCACCAACGAGATCAATCATGCCAGTATTGCTGTTTTTGATAAAGCCAGAGATTCAAAAAGCCTCGAACTGCAACAAAAACTAACCGCTTCGGGCTATTTTGATATAAACATGCAGCTCGAAAACACCAAATCAATCGAAAAAGCCTTTCAAAGCGGTAAAGTGAAAGAAATTGTGGTGATTCCTCCTCAGTTCGAAAAAACGCTGGAATTAGGCCAACCTACTACGATTCAATTAATTAATGACGCCAGCGATCCGAATACTGCCAATCTGATCAGCAGCTACACCTCGGCCATATTGATGGATTTTGCAGCCAGCATAAACCCGCAAGCCAACTCACTTCCCGTTACGACAGAAACTACCATGCTATACAATCCGGAGCTCAAAGGTGTTTTTATGTTTGTGCCCGGAACCATAACCATTCTGCTTATGCTGGTGTCAGCTATGATGACCTCCATTTCGATTGCCCGCGAAAAAGAAATGGGCACGATGGAAGTACTTTTGATTTCACCACTTAAGCCGTATCAGATCATTCTCGGAAAAGTATTGCCTTATGTTGTATTCTCATTTGTTAATGCAATGGTAATTCTGATTTTAGCCTACAGCATTTTTGAAATGCCCGTGAATGGCAGCCTGTTGCTTCTCCTTGCCGAAAGCCTGCTCTTCATCCTGATGGCGTTGGCAATGGGGCTGTTTATCTCAACGGTAAGCAACTCGCAGCAAACTGCCATGCTCCTCTCAATGTTTGCCTTGATGTTGCCAACCATTTTACTTTCAGGCTTCGTTTTTCCCGTCGAAAATATGCCTCTTGCCCTGCAATGGCTTAGCCATCTCATGCCCAGCAAATGGTTTATCATCATTGTGAAGAGCATCATGCTTAAAGGCCTTGGAATTGCTTATCTCTGGCAGGAGACCCTGATAATTCTTTTAATGGCATTTATTTTTATAATCTTAAGCATCAAAAAATTTGAGGTAAGATTAAAATTGAAATAACAATATGCGCACAGTAATCTTTATCTTACAAAAGGAGTTTCGGCAGATTTTCAGGGATAAAATCATGCTGCCGATCATCTTTATTGTGCCCGTTGTACAATTACTGATCTTGTCCTATACCGCTACTTTTGAAATAAAAAACACCCGCATTGTTATTGTAGATCAGGATCATAGCCAGGCTTCACGTGAATTGGTTTTTCATTTCGAGAGTTCCTCATTTTTTAAAGTCGTTGCCCGTCAACAAAATTATCAACAGGCTTCAGAATGGCTACAAAACGGTGATGCAGATCAGCTGATCGTTATCGAAGCTGATTTTGAGAAAAAAATCAAAACCAACCAACCGGCGAAAGTTTTGCTGGTGACTGATGCCATCAACGGATCGGCAGCCAGCCTGATGAATGCCTATGCCCAACAAGTGATTCAGGGATTTAACAAAAACCTGCTTGCCGAACAAATACCATTACAGAACAAGCCAATTCAAATAAAAGTCGAACCTTTGTTTTGGTATAATCCCAAATTAAATTACATCACTTATATGGTTCCCGGAATCTTGGTACTGCTGGTAACCATCATTGGATTTTTTCTTTCGGGCATGAATATCGTGAAGGAAAAAGAAATGGGCACTATCGAACAAATCAATGTTACGCCAATCAAAAAATGGCAGTTTATCACTGGTAAGCTCCTGCCCTTCTGGTTGATTGCACTGTTCGATCTGGTATTTGGGTTAGGTATTGCCAAAGTAGTTTTCAACATCCCGTTTCTGGGTAGTTTCCCTTTGTTAATGGGTGTTGCAGCGGTTTATCTGCTTGTAGTGCTTGCGATGGGTTTGCTTGTTTCAAACCTTTCGGATACCATGCAGCAATCCATGTTTATTTCCTGGTTTTTTTTGGTGATCTTTATTTTGATGAGCGGTCTTTTTACACCCATCGAAAGCATGCCCGAGTGGGCGCAATGGTTCAACAAAATCAATCCGATTGCTTATTTTATCACCATCAACCGAATGATAATGCTCAAAGGATCAGGGTTTTCTGATTTTTCGGAATCATTTTATGTTTTGTCGGCTTATGCCATTCTCATCCTGATGCTGGCCGTAAATCGCTATAAAAAAGTGAAAGCCTGATTTTGGTAATCACTGTTAGATACTTGCCTAAATCAAAACAATCTTAAAGAAATAATTTATTTCACTGTTTAACATCCGATATATCTTGAAATTACAAGGCGTTGGATTTCAGAAGTACCTTCGCCAATCTGCAAGAGACGCTGGTCGCGATAGAAGCGCTCCACATCATAGTCTTTCATCAGGCCATAGCCTCCATGTATCTGAACGGCTTCATCAGCAACTTCCTTGGCAATTTCGGAACAGTAGAGCTTTGACATCGCCGCTTCCAACCCAAAAGCACGTCCTTCTTCTTTTAGCCAACAGGCTTTATAGAGCAGGTTTCGGGCCAGCTCTATTTTAGTAGCCATATCGGCCAGCTTAAAGGCATTGATTTGAAATTTAGAGATGGGCTGTCCGAACTGCTTGCGTTCTTTGGCATAAGCCAGGGCAAGCTCGTAAGCACCTTGTGCTGCACCCAAACCCATCGCAGCAATCGACAATCGTCCGGCATCCAGCGTAGAAAGCATAATCTTTGATCCTTGTCCAATCTCACCCAACAGATTTTCTTTTGGAACACGCACATCATCAAAATACAACTCGGCGGTATCGGACGCCCGCCACATCATTTTGTTGTGCATCTGAACCCTTTTGAAACCTTTGGTATGGCCCTCGACCAATATGGTGGTGAACTGTTTTTTACCATCTTTCTCACCCGAAACAGCTTGCACGGTAGTACCAATATTCAGGCTTGAAGCCCCATTGGTGATAAATATCTTGGAACCATTAATCACCCATTCATCATTTTGAATCTCGGCAGTGGTTTTCGATCCACGCGAATCGGATCCTGCGCCAGGCTCAGTAAGGCCAAAACTCCAAAGCGCCTCCCCGGTGCACAACTGTGGAAGATATTTCATCTTCTGGTCTTCTGTTCCATAGTAATACAAAGGACCAATGCCCAGCGAATTGTGCGCTGCAAGGGTGGCAGCCTGCGATCCGTCAACACGGGCAAGCTCCTCAACAGCAATGATATAGGCGAGGGTATCGAGTCCCTGGCCACCATATTTTTCGGGAAGATACATCCCAAAAAGACCTAATTCACCCATGCGTTTGGTGAGCGCTGGCGAAAACTCAGCCTTTTCATCCAGTTGTTGAGCAACAGGTTTAATCTCACGTTCGGCAAACTCGCGAACGGTTTCACGGATCATTTTGTGTTCTTCAGAAAGATCGAAATTCATGCGTTTGATTTTATCTGGTTAGTCTTTTACGATGGGTTGCAGATGCACCAATTGTGTTTTTGCATCCACCATTTCATCCTTTTTCACATTAACAACATCTACTATAGCATCAAAAGGTGCAAGGATATTATTCTCCATTTTCATTGCTTCCACAACAATTAAAACAGCACCCCTGTTCACTTGTTGTCCGTTTTTTACATTTATCTGGATCACTTTGCCGGGCATGGGAGCAAACAAGCTGCCCTCTTCAGTATCAATGCTTGAATGTCCGTAATCCAGCTGCTCGTTCAGCTCATCCAGACGTTCGCAACTAAAAATTGTTCCATCAAACTGAACCAGCCAGTTTCCTTCTGCAGCCTGCGACACCGCCGCCTGATAGCCCTGGCCTTCCACCTTAAATTGCATAATCAGCCCATCCCACGAAATAAGTTTAAGTTCAAATGTCTGATTATCGACTTCAATGGAAAGTTTTCCTGATGTATTACTATTTAATTTAGCTGTTAAGTTTTTTAAGCCTATGCGAATGGGAATACTCATTTCATGTCGCCAATAACCAATCTGCTGCCAGACATTGGCCGGCTCTACTCCTTCGAGTAATTGGTGGTTGAGCATATGCAACATAAATACAGCTGTGATAAACTCATGGTCAGCTTGTTTTTCTTTTTCGATGCTCCATTGCACAAGTGCTTCAGCATGTGTATCACAAAAACCAGTGCTGATATGATTATTGACGAAGGCTTCATTTTGCAAGATCGCTATCAAAAATGGAATATTGGTGTGAATACCGTGAATCACATAGGATTTAAGAGCCTCCAGGCTTTGGCTGATTGCCTCGGAGCGATTTGCTCCATAAGCAATTAGTTTACTGATCATTGGGTCGTACTGCGAATGTACGGTAGCTGCATCATTCAGGCTGCTGTCGATGCGTATGTTTTCTATGTCGGGTTCGCGATAAGCCAGTATTTCACCAGGCGAAGGCATAAACTGTTGAGATGGATTTTCGGCATAAATACGGCATTCTATGGCATGTCCGGTTTGCTGGATGTCAGGCTGTCGATAGCGCAGTTTTTCGCCTTGTGCAATCAAAACCTGTTCCTCAATCAGGTCAACTCCTGTTACCAATTCTGTTACGGGATGCTCCACCTGAATACGGGTATTCATTTCAAGAAAGTAGAAATTGAGTTCCGGATCGACCAGGAACTCAATCGTACCTGCACTTTGATAACCAATCTTCTGGCAGATGGCTACAGCCGCCTCCCCCATTTTGTTACGTACTTCAGGGCTTAGTGTAGGTGAAGGTGATTCTTCGATAATCTTTTGATAACGGCGCTGTATGCTGCATTCCCGCTCGAAAAGGTGAATCACATTGCCATGATGATCGGCCAGCACCTGTATTTCGATATGGCGTGGATTTTCGATAAACTGCTCAATATATATCGTTCCATCTCCAAAATAATTCTGTGCTTCGCGAGCAGTTGATTCCAATATCTGAGGCAGCTCATCCGCATTTCTGACGATACGCATGCCTTTGCCTCCACCTCCCGAGGCTGCTTTTACGAGTAACGGAAAAGGAAGCTGTGCTGCATTTTGAAGAAGTTCATCTGGATTTCCGGTGATGCCTTTTGTAACCGGAAGGCCGGCCTCAAGGGCGTATTGACGTGCAGTTATCTTGTTGCCCATCAAAGTAATGGATTGTTCCGTTGGGCCTATGAAACTAATGCCATTTAGTGCACAGGCTTTGGTGAGTAAAGGACTTTCCGAAAGAAAACCATAGCCCGGATGAACTGCCTGTGCTCCTGCTTTTTTAGCAGCTGCGATAATCTTTTCCACATTCAAATAAGTATCGGCAAGTGTGCCGCTCCCCAGTGAAATACTTTCATCGGCCATGCTAACATGCAATGCTTTTTCATCGTTATCAGCATAAACAGCAACCGAACGAATGTTCATCCTGCGAAGTGTACGCATAATACGCACAGCGATTTCTCCGCGATTAGCGATCAGTATTTTCTTAAATTTTAACTTTTCCTTCATAGCATCCAGTTGGGTTTTCGTTTCTCAAAAAAAGCTGCAAGTCCTTCCTGTCCTTCCTCTGAGGCGCGGCGATCTGCAATTTGCTTCGTAGTGAATTTAGTTAGTTCATCTTTGTGCCCTTGCAAATGGACAACTGTGTGGATAAGTGTTTTGCACGCTTTAAGGGCCTGGGGTGCGCTACTCAATAATTGATTGACGATGCCGGTAACGCATTCTTCCTTGCTCAAGTTAGAAAACATCTGATTGACCAACAAAAAACGATAAGCCTCTTGTGCCGAAAATTTTCTTCCTGTCAGCATCAATTCGCGGGCAGCTGCTTCGCCACAGCGGGCAATCACAAATGGAGAAATAGTGGCCGGAGTGATGCCCAGTTTCACCTCGCTAAACGCAAAAACAGTTTCATCGTGAGCCAGCACGATATCGCAGGCAGCTGCAAGCCCGTTGGCACCTCCGTAAACTGCTCCGTGCAATACAGCAACAACAGGAAGTACACAGTTTTTTACTGTATCGAATAACCTGGCTAATTTTTGGGCATCACGGAGGTTTTCTTCATAACCAAATCCTGAAATTTCTTTCATGTATTGCAGGTCAGCACCTGCACTGAAGGAGGGGCCGTTGCCACTTAGGATTACCAGCCGGATCTCATTCTGACTTTCTAACATTTCGAAAACTGCAGTGAGCTCAGAAATCATTTCAGGATTTAAGGCATTATGTTTTTCGGGGCGATTAAGCATCACATTGGCAATGCCATTATTATTATAAAGCTGGATTGTATGAAAATCATTTCCCATAGCTCACATTCTAAACACCCCAAATTGCTGTTCGGGGAAGGGGTTGTTAAGCGAAGCTGCAATGCCAACTGCCAATATTTTTCTGGTGTCGGCCGGATCAATAATGCCATCGTCCCATAGCCGGGCTGTACTGTAATAGGCCGAGCCTTCGCGTTCGTATTTTTCGAGAATTGGCATTTTGAGTGCTTCAATTTCTTCTGTTGTCATCTCTATCCCTTTGGCACGCAGCTGATCTTGTTTTACGGTTGCCAGCACATTGGCTGCCTGTTCGCCTCCCATCACCGAAATCTTGGCATTGGGCCACATAAAAAGCAGGCGGGGTCCAAAGGCACGTCCGGCCATGCCATAGTTACCAGCACCAAAGGAACCACCAAATATCACAGTAAACTTAGGCACATTGGCATTAGAGACGGCATGAACCATTTTGGCTCCGTCTTTGGCAATTCCACCTCGCTCAAAATCCTTTCCTACCATAAAACCAGTAATATTTTGCAGGAATATCAGCGGAATTTTACGCGAAGTACACAGCTCAATAAAATGAGTGGCTTTGAGTGCTGATTCCGAAAAAAGCACTCCATAGTTTGCAATGATCCCAACGGGAAATCCCATGATATGTGCAAAACCAGTAACCAAAGTGGTGGCATATCGTGCTTTAAACTCCTGAAAACGTGAACCATCCACAATACGGGCAATAATTTCGCGGGGATCGACCTGTTTTCGCAGATCGAGCGGTGCAATGCCATAGAGTTCTTTGGGATCGTAAAGTGGTTCCTCCGGCTCAATGATATCAAGTGTTTGTGTGCTTTTGGGTTTCAGGTTTTCGAAGATATTCCGGCAGATTTGAATGGCGTGTGTATCATTTTCGGCAAAATGGTCGGCCACACCAGAAATGGCGGTATGTACATCGGCTCCGCCCAGTTCCTCTGTGGTTACTTCCTCGCCTGTGGCCGCTTTTACGAGTGGCGGGCCACCAAGAAAAATCGTGCCTTGATTTTTTACGATGATAGTCTCATCACTCATTGCCGGCACATATGCTCCTCCGGCAGTGCAACTTCCCATCACAATGGCAACCTGTGCCAGACCCATAGCCGACATACGCGCCTGATTATAGAAAAAGCGTCCAAAATGATCTCTGTCCGGAAAAACAGTATCCTGCTCAGGCAAAAATGCACCTCCCGAATCGACCATATAAACACAGGGCAGGCCGTTTTCCATGGCAATTTCCTGCGCACGCAAATGCTTTTTGATGGTATATTGCATATAGGTGCCGCCTTTTACGGTAGCATCATTGGCGATGATGATCGTTTCGCGTCCGTGAATCACACCAATGCCGGTGACGATTCCAGCCGATGGAAAACCGTTGTCGTAAAGATCGTAAGCCGCCATCGGTGAAAGCTCCAGAAAGGGTGTGTTTTTGTCGATCAGAAGGTTGATGCGTTCGCGGGCAAGCAATTTATTGCGTGATTTATGCTTTTCAACGGCTTCGGGACTTCCGCCCGAGATGCTTTGTTTCAGCCGTTGACGATAAGTCGAAAGCAATGCTTCAAAAGCCTTTTTGTTTGTATGAAAAGCCTCCGATGTAGTGTCAATCTTAGATTGTAAGGTGTACAAAATATTACTTTTAAATTGTTTTTTAATCGTGGTTTAGTGTGCCAAATGAAAACAACCCAGGGTTTTCGATTGGGTAAAAGTATGAAAATTATTTTAGAGTAATCCGGGATAAAAGTTCACTGAAAAAGGATGTTGATTCCGGATAAAAAGTATAAAGTTCATCTCACTGAAATGAAAATGAACACTTTTTAAATGAAAAAAAAAACAAGAAACTACTCTGGAAAAGAATCAATGATTAATCCCTTGCTGGCTGGAAATATAAATCACAACCTATATATACACCATCAAACGAATTTTGACAGCCAGTCAAATGTTGTCAGATGCAAGTGTCAGGCACTAATAAAACTGCCCCTGCAAATAAGCTTTTGTTCGTTGTTCCTGCGGGTTCTCAAAAAAATCCCTGGCATCGGCTTGCTCTACTACCTGTCCCATATACATAAAAATCACATGGTCAGCGATATTTCTGGCTTGTCGCAAAATATGTGTTACTAACACTATGGTATAATTGTTCTTCAGTTCGGCAAATTTTTCCTCTATCATCCGGCTCGAATGTGGATCAAGAGCCGAAGTTGGTTCATCAGCCAATATAATTTGCGGGTCAACGGCCAATCCGCGTGCCAGGCAAAGCCTTTGTTGCTGGCCTATTGATAAAGTTGCAGCAGGTTCTCTCAGGCGATCCTTCACTTCTTCCCACAAATTGGTTTGCCTCAGGTAGTACTCCACCCGATTGTTGAGGAATTTTTTCTTTCGCCGGCCGCTGATTCTGAGTCCGTAAGCAACATTATTGTAAATACTCATTGGCAAAGGATACGGACGTTGTGCAAGCAAACCCATCTTTTTGCGAATCGTTGTAACATCTTCTTTGCTACTCAAAAGATCCTGACCATTCAGCAAAATTTTACCACTCATCTTCACAGAGGCATCCAGCTCTGTAAGTCTGTTCAAACTTCTCAGGAGCGTTGTTTTTCCGCAGCCCGAAGGCCCCAGAATTACAGTGATTCTCTTTGCCGGAATAGAAATATTGATATCCTTAAGGATATGCTGTTTTCCATAAAACAAATTCAAATGCTCGATATCTATTACTGAATTATGCATCAAAAGTTGATTTTATTTTTGTTATATTTACAACTTAATATCCTGCTTACAACACTGACTGTCAATACAATAAATATTAAGATAGCCGAAGCTGCATAGGCTCTTTCGCGTACCTCGGGTATGGGTGAACTCAACTGGAAAAATATAGCTAACGGAAGTGTTGCCGCCGGTTCGTTGAGTGCATGAGGCACATAATCGGTATAACCTGTCGTGAACAAGATAGACGCAGCATCACCTATGGCACGTCCAAAGGCAAGCAACCAGGCAGTGATTATTCCCGGGAGGCACTGCTTAAAATACACAACATAAGCAATTTCGCTGTTTGTACTTCCCAACGACTTAGCTGACTCCAACAAGCCTTTCGGAACATTTCGCAACACCTCATCCATTGCCCTTACTATGATTGGTAAAATAAACAAACTCACCGTGATAATCCCTGCCATCAAAGACGTTCGCATTCCGAAAAAGACCATGATCGTAAAACCAAAAGCACCATATACGATAGAAGGAACACCCCAAAGCAAATCGAGCAGAAATCGTATCACAGCGACAAATTTCGTATGCCTGATCAGATGAATATTGATAAACATGGCGATAGGCAGGCCAACCAAAAAGGCGATCAAACTCGAACCCAGCGACAAATAAACAGATCCAACGATAGCGTTGAAAATTCCTCCCGATTTCCCAAAATAATATCCACCATGTGGTATCTCACTGAGCATTTCCCAACTCAAATGCGGAAGGCCTGTTCGCAGGATACTAAACAAAATCACAAACAGGGCAGTGCCAATAAAAGTTGTTGATAAAAACATCAACACACGATAGAAACGCTCCTCTATTTTTAAAATTTTTCTCATTTTAATGGCTTGATCTTAAGATTATCAACCTGCTGATGGCATTAAAAATCAACACAATAACAAAAAGCAGCAGGGCCGAAAACATCAGTGCTGAATCATACATAGGGATAGATAACATTTCGCCATAATTATTTGCGATAAGGGATGGCAATGGATAACCCGGCTGAAACACCCCAGAAGGCAAATGCACCACATTGCCCACCACCATCAAAACAGCAATGGTTTCGCCAAATGCTCGCGACATACCCAATCCAAAGGCAGAGACAATTCCTGCTGAGGATTTTTTTAACAACACGAATTTGATCGTTTGCCAACGCGTTGCCCCCAAGGCTAAGGAGGCTTCAGAAAGCTCTTTGGGAACGGTCTGAAAAATCTCTATCAGGATGTTCAAAATAAATGGGATTATCATAATGGACAGCACTATGGCTCCTGCCAAAATGGAATATCCGCTGACACTCTTGCCAAAAAACGGCCCGATATGGTTTGCCAGCAGCGGTATGACAAACAAAATCCCCCAAACACCAAAAATAACCGAGGGCAAACCCGCTAAAATATCAATTACGGGAGCCATGATTTTCAGCACCCACGATTTGGCATATTGCGTAAGGTGTATGGCTGTCAACAGACAAACAGGACCCGCAATCAAAAGTGCAATCATAGTAACCCAAACAGAGCTAACTATAAATGTTAAATACCCAAATTTGCCAGCCATTGGTTTCCATTCGCTCGAAAATAAAAGATCAAATACCGATTGTTGGTTGAGCAAAATTGCCGATTTCCACATCAGCCCGATAAACAAACTCATTGGTAAAACAAAGACAATTCCAAGGCTTATCCACATCCAGCTATGGTGTATCTTATTACGAAGCTTACGGTTATAAAATATTTTTAACCAATTCATTACACTTTTATATACATGATTTTCGCTTTGTCATTTAACTTGTCCTCACTGAAAACAAAAAGTTTAAATATTAATGCAATTTAAAGGCTTACTCAGCTTGTCCATTCACTTAAATCTGTCAAAACTTTCACTGATCGTTATTATCAGCTGCATCCCTATTCAATTTTTGAAGCTGGATTTTCAAACTCTGTTCATCCAGTGGCACATACCCCGCTTCTTCAACATATTGCTGGCCTTCGGTTAAGATCCATTTCAGGAATTGCAGCACATATTCATTTTGGGGATAAGATTTAGCAACAAAATAAAGTTCTCTGGCTGGCGGAGATGGATATTGATTATTGGCTATTGCCCTGTTGATATCGGTTATCTGGCCATAAAAATTCTCTTCCGGATCAATTTTCCCGTTCTCATTCAAGTCAATTGGAATGATTCCCAATCCTTCGAAAGGCTCTCCGGTTTTGAGGTCGTAGGCAAAAATGATGTTGTTAAAGCCTATTCCATTCAGGTCGCTTTTAACTGCATCTGCAATGCCAGGATCGCCAAAAATGCCAATTCCTTCAAGGTTTTCCTGACTTTTGCCAAGAAATTGCGCCCACATTTCTGCAGCACCACAGGCATCAGAACGGGTATAAACTTTTATGACTTCATTATCTTTTGAATTCCCTGTAAGATCAGACCATTTTTTGTTGTGTTTTTCCAGGTATATTTCCTGAAAAACGGATCGTTGAATCCCCTTTTGCTGTATCATTTCCAATGCCGGATTTTTAGCATTGATGGTTGGCACCACCGCATCTTTGGCCACAGCGATATACCAAACTCCCTGTGCCTGTTCGGCTTCGGTTATATGCCGCGAAAACATTCCCAGATCAACCATGCCCGACATGGCATCAACCATTCCCTTACCTGCACCTCCGGCACTGATGTCGATCTTAATGTTGGGATTTTCCCTGTTAAAAACTTCTGACCACCGCACAGTAAGGGGATAAAGCGCAAATGCTCCGGAAATGGATATTTTTGGTTTTGATTTCTTTTGCTTGCCCTGCCTGTTTCCCGAAGTACAGGAAAAAAACATCATACTCAGACTCAATAAAAAAAATAGTCCGTTTTGGAATAAATTGGTTTTGGATTGCATTTTAAATCAGTTTTTGGATTTGTAATCACCATAAAATGCAAATATATGGGGAGTATAAGGCTTAAAACACACTCAAAATACCCTTTTTAGAACGTATTTATACTTAATCGTATATGGGTATTTATACTTATATTGACATCAAACCAATCAATGTATCAATATGATTATCAAATATTTATCCAATTGTGCTTAATGGCATTCATTATCAATTGTGCTGTGTTTCGGGCCTCCGCTTTTTCGAGCAGATTGGCACGATGCTTATCAACAGTGCGTTTGCTGATGAATAACCTTTCACTAATTTCCAGATTGGAAAAGCCTTTGCATATCAATTCAAGAATTTCCTGTTCGCGATCCGAAAAAACAGATGTTTTCACTTTTTCATCATTGTTGAACCGGATGTGGTCAACCATTTTTTTTAACAACTCATTCGAGAAAAAATACTGATTTGCCATTACATTTTCAATGGCAGATTTAACCTCTTCGATATCAGAACTTTTAAGCAAAAATCCCTTGGCACCTGCTTCAATCATTCTAAAATAATAGGCTTCATCTCCGTGCATTGAGAGTGCAATGATATTGAGATCGGGATAAAGTTGCAAGGCTTTTTGGGTAGCCTCAATACCATTTAATTCAGGCATATCAATGTCCATCAACACAACGTCTGGTCTCGATTCCTGGATCAATTCAAGGCAATCAGTTCCATTGGCAGCCTCCCGGATTGTGATGTGCGGAAAAATCGTTGAAAGCAGCATATTCAATCCATTCCTGAACAATTTATGATCATCCGCAATGATAAGATCAAATGAATGTTTTTGCATTTTATTGAAAAGGTATTTGCATCGTTATTGTGGCTCCGGCATTTGGCGTGCTATCTACAGTAAAATTTCCACTGAGAGACTTAACTCTTGAGTTAATGTTGTATAGGCCCATGCCCGAAGAACTTGATCTAAATATTTCCTCCACATCAAATCCGATTCCGTCGTCCCTGAATTGCAAATTGAGGTGGTTTTCCATTTCAAACAAATGAATCGAAACATTTTTTGCCTTGGCATGTTTAAAGGTGTTGTTTACCAGCTCGCAAATACTCCGGTAAATCACAATTTCAATGTGGGTGCTGTATTTTTTGTTTCCGATATTGGTTTTAAACTTAATGTTCACCGCATTATTGATAAGCTTAGAGCAAAAAGCTTCGATGGCTGCCTTTAAACCAAAGTTTTCGAGCACATGTGGGCTCATATTATTTGACAACTCCCGCAGGCTCGAAATAGATTCATTAACCAAAGCCAATGCATTGCTTTGAATGGATTTTTTCTGGCCTTCCTTTTCATTATAAATCAGTGTACTGATAGACATTTTTACGGCACTCAACAGGGGACCAAGACCATCGTGAAGTTCTTTTGAAAATCGTTTTCGTTCGTTTTCTTCCGTTTTAATCACTGCATTCAAAAGCTGTTTTTCTGAGCTTCGGCGAAGCTCTTCCAACTTAAACAAATGATGTAAAACCTTTCGAACATAAAACACACCCACAACCATCAAAAGCGAGATCAAAAAACTTGTCCAGCTATTTAGGACATTAAACTTTTCTCTTACTCCGGTTTCGAGATTTGGAATAATGAAATCGGCAATACGCCGGAATGCCATCAACAAAAAAGCAATCGAAAGCAAAATCCAACTCGAATTGTATTTTGTTGCCCTGATCAGGCTGATTACAATAACCGCGGATACCAATTGTAAGCCTACAGCCAAAATGAGGGCAATTTGCGTAAGCATACGGTCAAAATTTTTATATGTGCAAAGCTAATGAATTATCGCCTGATTTAATTTTTTATTGCAATCCTTTGGTCAGTTATCAACATCATCAAAACTTTTTAGCATCCGGTTTGTTTCACCTAATGATCACTAATACAAAAATCTGTCTATTTTAGCCAATCAAAAATCTACTCAGAAAAACAATATGATGCACTATCCCAAAAAAGTTACGATCGGAGATATTACAGTTCGTGACGGCTTCCAGCACGAAGAAAAGTTTATACCCACAGAAGCAAAGCTTTGGCTCACCGAAGAGCTGATCCTTTCCGGTTTTAAACATGTTGAGATCACAAATTTTGGGAACCCTAAGGGTATGCCACAGTTTAAGGACGCTGATGCGCTTTTCCGTCAGGTACGCAGTAGCAAACGCATTCACCATCTGCTGCCAGCTGTAAAACTTACAGCCGTAACGATCCGCGAAAAAGCCATCGAGCGTGCCATCGAAGCCCGGAAAGAAGGCTATGGCCCCGACAGGATTTTACTAATGGTAAGCACCAGCGAGTCGCATCAGATGAAAAATTCCGGTCTCACAATCGAAGAATACTTTAAGATGGGTGAGAAGTACATCCCAATGGCACTGGATGCCGGCATGAAAGTGAATGGCACCGTTAGCACCATTTGGGGTTGCCCTATCGAAGGGCCAACCGAAATGAGCAAGGCGGTTGATTTTTCACAACGCTGGTTCGATGTAGGAGCCACGGATATCGAACACGCTGATCACGACGGTTCGGCTTCTCCTGACAGGATTTACCGCTATTTTTCCATGCTGATGGATAAGTTTCAGGATCCTTCCAAGCATATTGTTCATCTGCATACCACGCGCGGCTGGGGAATGGCTAATATACTGGCGGCTTTGCAGGCTGGTATGACCAATTACGAATCCACAATGGGTGGCATTGGCGGACAACCGGCTAATTTTGTTGACGGTGTGCCGGTTTCTGGTACGGGCAAATATTACTACAACGAGGCCACTGCTGTTGGGCTTGTCACAACCGAAGATATGGTGGTGATGATGGATGAGATGGGTATTGAAACCAATCTGGATATTGATCGCATTTTGGAAACAGGAAAAATGGTTGAAAGAATTGTAGGCCGTAAGCTCCGTTCCGAGAGCATTCATCAGGGTCGCATCCCAAAATCACTTTCCGGAAGAAAATAGCGGAAGATTATTTCACTGCTTCAAAAAGCTTAAAAGCTGTTAAAGGAAGCGTCTGTGTGGTTCATTTTAGTATTTTAGCTGACAGCTTCATTTCATTAATTTGCGCACAGGCTAACTAAGCATCATGATACACATCACAGAAACCGCCCGTGATGCCATGCAGGGCATCAAAAATTTCATTCCGACAATTAACAAGCAACAGTATATCAATGCTTTGCTAAAGGTAGGTTTTAACACTTTGGATGTTGGAAGTTTTGTTTCGCCAAAAGTTATTCCACAAATGGCCGATACCCGTGAGGTGATCAAGGGACTTGAATTGCCCGAAAATCCACCTGAAATTATGGCTCTCGTGGTGAATAAACGAGGCACCGAAGAAGCCCTGAAATGCAAACGCGTGCAATGTCTGTCGTATCCTTTTTCCATTTCGCCCACCTTTTTGAAACGCAATCTGAACGCCACCGAAACGGAAGCTTTGACTATTGTAAAGGAGATTACCGAGCTGGCTTTTCCAAATCAGGTTGGTCTGGTTATTTATCTTTCGATGGCTTTGGGCAATCCTTATGGAGATGATTGGAGCATTCAAATGGTAATCGACGGAGCAGCAAAGCTTTATGAGCTGGGTGTACGCAGGCAGCCTTTGTCTGACATCCTGGGCGAAGCCACACCGGATACGATTTATAAGGTTTATGAAGCATTGATTCCAGCTTTTCCTGAAGTTGATTTTGGACTTCACCTGCATACAAGACCATCTGAGAGTTTTGCCAAGCTCGAAGCAGCCTGGGAAGCCGGCGTACGCAGCTTCGAAACGGTTCATAACGGCTTGGGGGGTTGCCCCACAGCAGCTGACGAAATGGTTGGAAACCTCAGTACTCAGGATCTGCTCCATTTCTGCGACCGAAAAAAGATTGCCACAAATCTCGACAGGGAAGCACTCAATAAGGTGGTTTTGATGCAACAAATGGGGTGAAATTTACTTTCGTTGACAGTGTGAACGATTAATATTATTTTTGAAGAAAAATAGCAGCATGAGTCAGGAAGCAATAAAATTAGAACTAATAAATTGGCTTACAAGGATTAATGATAAAGATACGCTTAAGTTTCTAAAATCAGTAATGGATTCAAAAATTGGATCCGGGGACTGGGGAGCTGAGTTAAGTCAAGAGCAACGGGCAGGGATTGAAAGAGGGCTGAATGACCTTGATAATGGTAGGTTTGTGCCTCATAGTGATGTAAAGCGAAAATATGGGCTATAAAGTTTTTTGGACGGATGAAGCTGTTTTGAATCTTGAAGAAATCATTGCTTACCTGACTTCGAAATGAAGTCAAAAAGAAGTTGAACACTTTAAATATAAGCTTTCAAAGCATCTTGATCTCATTTGTAGCAATCCGCTTTTATTTCCGGTTTCAGAGGTGCAACCCCGACTTCGAAAAGCTGTATTAAGTAAGCAAACATCTGTTTTTTATGAAGTTAAGCAGGAAGAAATCTTCATTGTTTATTTATTCGTAAATGCTAAATCTGTTTCCAGGCTTAAATAATTTATAATAAGCGAATTACACTGGTATTATTTATAGTTTCTAAGCTCAACTTGCTAATTACCGGATGTGAATTAAGCTGTTTTTTGAGTTAAATTTCGATTTTTTTAATAAGCATTACCTAATCAATAATTATATTTTGTATCATTGTGGTCAGTTATTAGCTGACTTAATTGATATGAAAAATAAAAATATTTCAAACCGCTCAGGTGAACTGTTGAAGTATTTCAATGCCATTGAGCAGCATTATTTTGATTACGTTGAAGCCCGAAAAGCACTTCCGAGTTCAAGCGAAAGTGCCTTAAAGGAATTACTAAGTGATATGGTAAGGCGTGGCTTGCTAATGCGCTTAAAAAAAGGTTTGTATTATCTGATTCCATATGAACAAGACCCGGAAGCCTTTATGCCTGATTGGCATTTGTTGGCAGAAGCTTTAACAAAAGAGGTGCCGCATTATATTGGTTATTATTCGGCCATGCAAATACATAATTTAATCACTCAACCATCATTGAAAGAACAGATTGTTGTTGCTGCTCAAATGCGACCTTCTCAGATTGAAATTAGAAATATTAACTTTCAATTTATTTATCACAACGAAGGACATTTTTTTGGTGCCCAAAAAGTTTGGTTAGATAGTTATCACAAAGTTTGGTGTTCAGATCTGGAAAAAACTTTTATCGACTGTTTGTTTAAACCTGATTACGCTGGTGGTATTGTTGAAATTGCCAAAGCTATTCACGTATCGAAGGATAAAATCAAGTTTAAACAGCTTTTAGATTATGCCAAGAAATTTGACTCGCAAGCAGTTATAAAGAGACTGGGTTTTTTGCTGGAAGCACTCCAAATAGGGACTGAAATATTGGATATGCTTCAAGACCTGAAAACAAAGTCCTACGTAGTGCTTGATACAGAATTACCCAAAGAAGGTAAATGGCATAGCCGTTGGAGCATTCAGCAAAATTTGGATTTAGAAACAATTCAATCTGCCATATACACATGATTAAGCCCGGAGAAATTCAGCAGATCGCACGAAAAGCGAATGTAAGAGATCAGCAAATTGAGAAGGATTATGTACTTTCCTGGTTGCTTCAGGGAATTGCTCAGCATGATACTCTCTCTGACTGTTTGATCTTTAAAGGGGGAACACTGCTAAAAAAGGTATATTTTGATTCGTATCGTTTTTCTGAAGACCTGGATTTTACTTTATTATTTGATAATGAACTTAATGATAAAATTTTAGATGATTTTAAGTCGGTTTTTGAATACATTAGCACTGAGGCAAACATACCGTTGGAAATTACGGAGGAGAATGAGCATCAGGATGGGGGATTCAATTTTTACATAAATTATGTTGGTCCACTCGGTGGACAAGGCAAACACAAAAGCGTGAAAGTAGATATTTCGGGCAATGAAAAACTTGTTTTTGAAGCAAGGAAAAAGCAATTAATTGTTTCCTATTCTGATCAAATTCCACATCAACTTCATTGTTATTCTTTGGAAGAAGTATTAGTAGAAAAAATGAGGTCGGTAATGCAAAGAATGCAGCCGCGTGATTTTTATGACATTTGGTACCTGCTGGAAGTAAAACAGATGGACGTCAAAATGTATAGCAAAGAATTCAGTAGAAAATGCGAGAATAAAGCGATTAATCCTGATCATTTTTCACAAAAACTGACACAGCGGTTACCACAATATCGAGGTCGTTGGGTAAGATCCATGGCTGATCAGATCCAGGCTTTGCCAGATTTTGAACAGGTTGAAAGAGAAGTGTTGAGGTGTCTGAAAAAAGTTGATTGGTTGTTGTAAGCTCCTAAATTTTAATTTAAATGAAAATCCTGCTCCTTTTTATTGGAAAAACTGACCAGCCGTTTCTGGACGAAGGTATGAGGCTTTATTTTACTCGCATTGAACGCTACCTGCCATTTGAGTTTAAAGTAATTCCGGATTTAAAAAACCGGAAACGCCTGTCGGA
>JAQVGO010000171.1 GCA_028696715.1 Bacteroidales bacterium | reverse complement strand
TATGCACGCTTTTCGGGTGATGAAAAGGCACTAACTGAGGCAACAAGGGATTTAACTAAAAAAGCAGCCTTGCCTTATCCCTCTGATGAATCCCTGATACGGGATGCCGCTGCTGAGTTGAATAAAATAGTAGCTTTACTGCTGAAATAAGAATGTAATTTTTATGAATGTTAAAAAGGTACTTTTCATCGATTCGGCTCATCCTTTTCTTCGCGATCAGCTGGAAGCCATGGGCTTTGTTTGTGAGGCCTTTGAAGAAAAAAATCCGGAGTTTTACCGGCAGATTGCCAACCAATATGTGGGTTTTGTGGTGCGCAGCAAAATCGCACTGGATCAAACAATCCTGCCACTTGCCACACAACTAAAATTTATTGCCAGGGTAGGAGCGGGCATGGAAAATATTGATGTTCCCCTGGCCGAGAAACTTGGAATTGTCTGCCTCAACGCTCCCGAAGGTAATCGCGATGCTGTGGGCGAACAAGCCGTTGGGATGCTGCTCTCGTTGCTAAACAAACTGCCTCAGGTGGATCGTGAAGTGCGTCAGGGAATTTGGAGAAGAGCAGAAAACAGGGGAACAGAAATCAAAGGCAAGACGATCGGGCTAATTGGTTATGGCAATACTGGAAGCGTTACGGCACGAAAACTTTCGGGATTTGAAGCCGAAATCCTGGCTTACGACAAATACAAAAGTGGCTTTTCAAACAGCTTTGTGAAAGAAGCAGCGATGGAAGATATCTATGAGCGGGCTGATATTGTGAGTTTGCATATCCCTTTGACTCCGGAAACGGATTATCTGGTCGATCAGGCATTTCTGTCGCGTTTCAAAAAGCCTATCGTACTGATCAATACCTCCCGCGGTCGCAATGTAAAGACGGCAGACCTGATAGCAGCCCTGAAATCGGGAAAAGTAACCGGTGCTTGTCTGGATGTGCTCGAATTTGAGAAGTTTTCGTTCGAAGACCTTCAGGCTGATGCTTTGCCTGCTGCTTTCAGGGAATTGCTTGCCTTGCCCAATGTGCTGCTCAGTCCGCATATCGCAGGCTGGACGCACGAATCACACTACAAACTATCGGCAGTTTTAGTAGAAAAAATCAAAGCATTGAAGCTGTTCTGATGTCAGATGATCAGCAAGGGTAATTACCAGTTCAAAATCTTTTTGAAATCGTATTCTTCGGGATTATCCAGGTATTCCTTTGCCGCATCATAATCATCCTCTGCAAGGTACTGCATGCCATTATTAAATACCATTTCGGCTTTTTCGCCAGCCATATTGACCAAACGAGGTTTTACCTTACCATGCTCATCTTCTACGTCTTTCAGGTAAAGTGGAGCAGTATCACCTGCCGGATTGGAGGTGACCATCGCGCCGCTTATCCCCCTGTCGAATAGTTCCTTAACCCCATAACCCAGCAATCCACAATACATCAGGTCGAAAGCCGTCGGACGCACACACCTAAGCTCATAGCCAAGCTCTACCGGCCGACTTTTAATATTCAGCTTGATCTCTTTTAGCTTGTGTTGAAGCAACATATTGTAGATGTGTGCCTTGCTTACATTACCCAGCTCCGGATGGCCATGTTCGTCATAGGTGAAGTTTACACCGGAGTTTTCAATTTCCTTTTTGGTCATAAAATGGAAAACACCTTCGCTTACAATGGCTACTCCGTAAGGAATCCCAAGAAGTTTGCGCTTTACCATGGATGAAATAATCAGTCGGGTGATACGGTCGAAGGTTACAGCTGCGCTATTAAACATCTCCGGAATGATGATCATCGGGTAGTGGCAGGCTGCACCAATGCCAAAAGCCAAATGGCCGGCCTCGCGTCCCATGGCCGATACCACAAACCAATTGCCACTGGTGCGGGCATCTTCGTAGATGGTTTGTGCGATGCGAACGCCTTCATCTTTGGCTGAATAATAACCAAAAGTTGGAGAACCTTCCGGCAGCGGTAAGTCGTTGTCGATAGTTTTGGGTACATGAATGTTCTGGATTTTCACATTGTTTTCCTCCAGAAACTTTGAGATGCGGTTGGCTGTGGAGGCCGTATCATCTCCGCCGATAGTAACCAGCAACTTTACATTATATTTAGTGAAAATGCGGGTATTGAATTCAGCATCTTTGGGTTTGTAGCGACTCATTCTGAGTGCCGAGCCGCCCTGCTTTTGAATGTCATCGGCAAATTCAAAGGTGAAATCAATCATTTCAGGATTTTCTGCAAAAAGGCTTTTATAACCCCCATGAAGACCGATAACCCTGTATCCGGATTTCAAAAACACTTTAGCAACCGTGCTGATAACGGTGTTGATTCCGGGTGCCGGACCTCCACCGGCCAATATAACAATGGATAATTGCATAAGTTAAATTTTTTACAAAGATAGCAAGATGCGCTGTTTGCGGAAAGTTAAAAATGGGTTGATATTTCTTGTCAGAAGATGAGTGGAAACAGCCTTATTTTGAACAGGTACGAATACTGAGCAACCCTATCAACAGACTTCTTAGCAAACACCTAATTCTTGTGTGCATCACCTTTGTGAGGGCAAGATTTTTCTGTGGATGTTAGTTAAAAGAGCGATTACTCATAAAAATAATTACTTTTGTTACCGAAGTTTTCAATCTAATTTTAAAGATCAATGCGAATTAATTTTAAAAGTTTAATGTTAGCGGCTGTGTTGAGTTTAGCCTTTATTTTTACGGCCACAGCACAGGATGCAACTAACAAGGCTGCTTTGGATAAGCTAGCCAAAGAGCAAAATCGTGAATGGAAAAAGATGCAAAAACGTGCCGAAGCGTATGCAAAAGCGCATAATATCGAAATTTGGCGCGAACTGGAAGATGGAACAGTGATTCAATTGGTTGATGTTGCCGATGGCAAACCAATTTTTTACAAAACAGACAACCTTGGAGCCGCCATCACCACCCGTGCCAACCAGCTTTGGGAAGGTGGTTCGGTAGGCGTAATTATCGAGGGCGAAGGCTACGACAAGATTGGTATCTGGGATGGTGGCAGGGTTCGTAATACGCATCAGGAGTTTAACCAAACAGGTTCGTCTCGTATTATACTAG
>JAQVGO010000081.1:6436-13270 GCA_028696715.1 Bacteroidales bacterium | reverse complement strand
TTTTATTCAACTCAGCAGCGGCATCCCGTATCAGGGATTCATCAGAGGGATAAGGCAAGGCTGCTTTTTTAGTTAAATCCCTTGTTGCCTCAGTTAGTGCCTTTTCATCACCCGAAAAGCGTGCATAGGCATAATCAAACTGCGAAGAAACATTGAAAGGACTCACCAAAAACGGTTTTGAATGACCTGCTCCAACAAGTTGAACATAACCAATCAAACTGGCAGACTTTTGCAATTCATACTGATTTACTTCTGCCCTGGCAGTCTCCTGTTGTTCGGTATAGGTTGTCTGGCCGGTTTTATGAGGCGAAACTTCAATTTCTTCCAATACAACAATCATCCGATAGGTTATTCCTGCAGCCTGTTCTGGTGTTGAGATAATCTTCTGCTGCCAGGGCGATTCAGAAAAAGTCTCCCTCTCAAGAACCTGATTTTCGATACCGGCAGGTAAATTCACACCCGTTTCATTCTTAAAACCAATTAAAATGTGATCTGCCATTGAGAAAACTGCCCTGCGCATATTTTTATCCAATTCAGGAAAGGCAGGATTAAGCTGTTGAACTTTCCCCAGCAAATCCAGTGCTTCCCGACTGCTGTTAGCATCGTTTGCCTCCAAAAGCTTCTCAGCCAAACGGCTATAGTATTGGGTTGTCTTTATCTTTGCTGCCAACACTTCTTCTTCCAAATCAAGGGGTTTGTACTCCAGTTGCTGCTTAAGATCTCCGGGCAGGGACTGAATCGCACCAGCTCGCTGCCGGATATTTTTTAAATGGGCATACACTTTGGGCCAGATGTCAGGAGAACCACTGGCTTTTAAGGCACTAACCGCATCGTGATCTGATTGATTAGTCTGATGATACACCTGCTTAAGCTGCATGATTTGCGTGGCACTTAACCGGCCATTGCGGGCTTTATTTATAAGCATCACAAAAGCCTGGTCGTATTGTTTTTGATCTATCAATTTTTGAGGCGAACTACATTGAATAAATCCCAGAAGCACTACCAAAAAAAGTAGCTTACCACTTCTGTACACTGACATTAAAAATCTCATAAGGCTTTAATTTTATTTGTAATACAAAAACAAGCTATGAACTCAACTGAATAAAAGTGCACCCTTAAAACCAGCCGGGCATAAAATGCTTTGAAATGTAAAAACATACAAATTTTGAACCAACTTTTATGTTTAAGGATTAAAGTAGTATTTTCGTCATTTCAAAAATGAGCAGGTTCACGTCCTGCAATGTCTTTAAGATCATATTATGTGGACAATTCTTACCCGTTTTATTTTACGGAACCGACTCGCAAATTTAATCGTCATTGTTTTGTTTACTGCTTTGATGGGCTGGCTGGGCACGCGTGTGCAGATGAGCTACGAAATGGCGCGTATGTTGCCCGAAACAGACTCTACAATAATAATTTACGAGAACTTTAAAAAACAGTTTGGCGAAGACGGCAGCGTGATGTTTGTCGGGCTTCAGGATGAGAAGCTGTTTGAGCTGGATCATTTTCAGGCCTGGTATGATTTAACAAACGAAGTTCGCAATATAGAAGGCGTCGAAGAAGCCATTTCGGTAGCCCGTATGTTTCAGCTCGTGCGCAACGACAGCCTGAAAAAATTCGATTTTGTGCCTGTTATCGATGCAAAGCCTCAATCGCAGGCAGAGATGGATTCGCTAAAAAACCAGATTTTTCAGTTACCCTTTTACGAAGGCCGGCTATTCAACAGCGAAACTCATGTGAGCATGATGATGATCACCCTCGACAAAAATGTGTTGAACACAAAAAACAGGGTAGCCCTTATCCATGAGATAGAATCGACCCTCAATAAATTTTCTGAACAATACGACATCAGGCTTTATTACTCGGGTATGCCATACATCCGAACAATCACCTCCGAAAAAATACAACAGGAGCTGGTGATGTTTGTATTTCTTTCGCTGCTTATTGCTGCGATCATTTTATTTGCTTTCTTCCGATCGTTCAGGGCAGTATTTTTTATCATCGTAATTGTGCTGATCACCGTTGTGGTCATGTTTGGAACCCTGTCGATATTTGGATTTAAAATCACCATCCTAACAGGAATCTTACCTCCTTTGTTGATAGTAATCGGTGTTGAAAATTCCATTTTCCTGCTCAACAAATATTACAACGAGTTCTCGATCCACGGCAACAAAATAAAGGCATTGAGCCGTGTCATTCGCCGGATTGGAGCTGCCAACCTGCTAACCAATGCCACAACAGCTGCCGGTTTTGCTGCATTTACAATCACCGGAAACGCTTTGCTTGTTGAGTTTGGCATCATTGCTTCGATCAATATTTTACTTGCCTATCTGGTCAGCTTATTTCTTATTCCAATTATTTTTAGTTATCTGCCCAATCCCAAACCGCAACATATTCAACATTTCGAAAAAGGCAACGTCAATAAACTGTTGCAAAAAATTGCCTGGGTTATTCTCAATCGCCGCAATGTGGTTTATATCATCACAGTAATTGCTGTAATTGCTGGTGTACTTGGCGTGGTGAGACTTCGCACAACGGGTAATATGGTGGATGACATTTCGCATAAAAGCCGTTTGTATAAGGATTTGATGTTTTTCGAAAAACACTTCAAGGGGGTGATGCCTTTCGAAATCAGTATTGATACCAAAAAGAAAAAAGGACTGTTGCGTGCCTCCACCCTGCAAAAACTGGAAACCCTGCAGGACAGTATGGCCTTTTATCCGGAGTTGAGCAAGCCGGTGTCGATGGTGGAGGTGGTGAAGTTCTCCAAACAAGCTTTCTTCAAAGGTAATCCTGCTTATTATGAACTTCCTACCAATCAGGAACGTAACTTCATCTTATCCTATGTGCCCAATTTAGGAACCGCCGACAGCAAATCAATCATCAATGCTTTTGTTGACTCGAGCCTGCAAAAAACCCGTATCAGCGTACAAATGGCCAATATCGGCACCACCGAAATAGATACACTGCAAAAAAAACTGAAACCGACCATTGATGAGATATTTCCGCCCGAAGATTTTGATGTTGACATCACAGGAGGAAGCATCGTATTTTTGGAAGGAACCAATTACCTGGTCAAAAACCTGATCTCATCCTTGTTACTGGCTCTGCTGGTCATAGCCGTATTGATGGCACTCACTTTTTCTTCGTTCAAGATGGTGATCATTTCGTTGATTCCCAATCTTATCCCTCAATTGCTTACCGCAGCCATGATGGGCTATGCCGGTATTTCGATCAAGCCATCTACCATTCTGATATTTAGCATTGCATTGGGTATCAGCGTTGACAATACCATACATTTTTTGGCGCGTTATCGCCTGCAGCTTTTCTTAAATGATTGGAAGATTAAGGAATCGGTGCTTGCGGCCTTGCTCGAAACCGGTTTTAGCATGATCTATTCCGCAGTTGTATTGTTTTTTGGCTTTGCCATTTTCATACTCTCATCCTTTGGAGGCACCGAGGCACTGGGCTACCTGGTATCGTTTACCTTGCTGGCTGCCATGTTATCTAATCTTTTTGTGCTGCCGTCCTTGTTGCTTACACTGGATAAACGCATCACTACCAAGGCTTTCAGAGAGCCGCTGATCGAAATTTTGGACGAAGAAGACGATATCGAACTTGACGATCTTGAAATTGAAGGCGATGAGGAAACTAAAAAGGAATAACTTTGTTAAGATTGCTTTAGGGCCGACCAATGTCTGTCCATAATAGCAGATAAGTGCCTTGCTATAAAAATTTGAAATAGCTAATGAAACAAAATTTGAAAAAATGAAAGGAATCATTCTTGCCGGCGGATCCGGAACCCGTTTGCACCCGCTCACCCTGGCTGTTAGCAAGCAGCTGATGCCTATTTATGACAAACCCATGATTTATTATCCGCTTTCCATACTGATGATGGCAGGAATTCGTGAGATACTGATCATTTCAACGCCTCACGACCTGCCACATTTTGAAAGACTACTGGGCGATGGGCAAAAGCTGGGATGCAAGTTCTCGTATGCCGAACAGGCTGTTCCTAATGGCCTGGCACAGGCTTTTGTGATTGGCGAAAGTTTTATTGGCAACGACAAGGTAGCCTTGATTTTAGGTGATAATATTTTTTATGGGCGGGGCTTGCAACAACTGCTGATTGAAAACAGCGATCCACAGGGTGGCGTAGTTTTTGCCTACCATGTGTCTGATCCCGAACGCTATGGGGTGGTCGAATTTGACGAAGACCAACATGCCATCAGCATCGAAGAAAAACCCACGAATCCCAAGTCGAATTATGCTGTTCCGGGTTTGTATTTTTACGATAACAGTGTGGTGGAAGTAGCCAAAAACATAAAACCCAGTGCCAGGGGCGAATATGAAATCACGGATGTAAACAAATACTACCTCGAAAACAATAAGTTAAAAGTTGGGGTGTTGGGTCGTGGCACTGCCTGGCTCGATACCGGCACCTTCAGCTCATTGCTGGAAGCCTCGCAATTTGTAGAAGTAATCGAGAACCGGCAGGGATTAAAGATAGGTTGTATCGAAGAAATCGCCTTTCACAAAGGATTTATTGGAGCCGATCAATTGCGTTTGCTGGCACAACCCCTGCTTAAAAGTGGTTATGGAACCTATTTGATGAACTTACTTAAATAAGCTAATGACCCGTACACAACAACTTCAGCAAGAGATAAATACACTTATCAGCAGTCAAAAGTTCAACGGTAACCCTCCTGCACTTTATGCTCCTATTGCCTACATCATGGAGCAAGGCGGAAAGAGGCTGCGGCCCCTGCTCACCCTGATGGCCTGCGATCTTTTTGAAGGCAATATTCCTGATGCCCTTTATCCGGCATTGGCTGTTGAGATGTTTCATAACTTCACACTCGTTCATGATGATATCATGGATAAGGCTCCGCTTCGTCGCGGCAAAGAAACAGTGTATAAAAAATGGAATGCCGATATTGCCATATTATCCGGCGACACCATGTTTGCCATGGCGTATCAGTACACCTTAAAAACAAAAACACAGCTCGTGCCTTCCATCCTGCAGGTTTTTAGCAAGGCCGCCATAGAAGTATGCGAAGGACAACAGCTTGACATGGATTTCGAGAAACAGGAAGAGGTTAGTATTGCCGAATACCTAAATATGATCCGGCTCAAAACTGCAGTTTTGCTGGGTGCCAGCCTCGAAATTGGTGCTGTGGTCGCACAGGCCTCACCCGGGCAGGTAAAAGCAATTTACGATTTTGGTATCGCCCTGGGAATGGCTTTTCAGCTGAAAGACGATCTGTTGGATGTGTATGGCACGCAAGCCGACTTCGGGAAAGTATCAGGAGGTGATATCGCCAGCAATAAAAAAACTTATCTGCTGCTCAAGGCACTTCAACTGGCTGATGATCAAACCAGGAAAAGCTTAAAAAGCTTATACCGATCTGATAACCAAACAGAAACAACACAAAAGATAAAGCAGGTAAAGGCTATCTTTGCGCAACTGAATGTACAAAATGAAGTTGAAAAAGTAATGCAGACCTATTATCAACAGGCCGTTGAAATCTTAGCTCATCTTGAAGCCGATGAAGTCAAAAAGAAGGAGTTGGCAGATTATGCGAGTTTTCTTTACAGCAGAGATTACTAAAGTGCCTGATATTGCTGCTCAAGCTCTTCTTTTTCCAATTGCTTGATCTCCCACTGTTTCATCAATTGCTCAAGTTGTTTTTTTTGCTTGTCATAAATCCCGTACCAGGCCGGATCGCTGGTTTGTTTATGCGCATCGGGTGAGACCAGCAAAGCATCCATCGTTTCAATTGCTTTTTCCTGCTGATGAATTTTTTGTTCGAGTGTTTCTATCTCTCGCTGGCATTTTCGCAGGATTTTATCCAGTTGTTTTCGTTCTTCGTATTGGATTTTATTATTTGATTTAGGTGTGCTTTCATCCCGTTTTTTACTTTGCGCTGTTTCGAGCTCACGCAGGTGCTCCAGCTTTTTCTTCTCCAGAAAAGCAAAAACATCCCCATCGTGTATTTTGATATCAGGCTTCCTGAATTCATATACTTTTTGGGTTAACCCCTGCAAAAAATCCCTGTCGTGCGACACAATCAATAAGGTGCCCTGATATTGCAATAAAGCACTTTTCAATATATCTTTCGACATCATATCCAGGTGATTGGTAGGCTCATCCATGATCAGCAGATTCACCGGAAAAAGCAACATGCGGGCCAGCGAAAGCCTTGCCTTCTCGCCTCCTGACAATACCTTAACTTTTTTGTCAATCGCCTCACCTCCAAACAAAAAGGCTCCCAACAGCGATTTGATACGGGTACGCATCTCACCCACAGCCACTTCGTCGAGGGTTTCGAAAACCGTTTTCTCCATATCGAGCATATCGTGCTGGTTTTGGGCATAATAACCCACCTTTACTTCGTGCCCGAATTTTAGCTCTCCGGTATAATCCAATACTCCGGCCAAAATTTTTGAAAGGGTAGATTTTCCCTCGCCGTTTCGTCCCACAAAAGCGATACGTTCGCCTCTCGGAATAAGCAGATTGATGTCTTTCAGCACTTGCAAACTGCCGTAAGCCTTACTTAAACCTATGGTTTCGAGGGTAAGCTTTCCGGAATGCGGTGCCGGTGGAAAACGAAAATGTATAGCCGAGCGATCCATATCGTCCACCACAATTTCGTCCATTTTTTCGAGCAGCTTCACCCGCGACTGCACCTGCTTGGCTTTGGTGGATTTGTACCTGAAACGCTCGATAAAACGCTCTATCTCCCTCACCTCACGCTGCTGATTGCTGTAAGCCGCCATATCTGTTTCGATACGCTGCTGGCGAGCCTCCACATAAAAGCTGTAACTGCCTTT
>JAQVGO010000081.1:0-6336 GCA_028696715.1 Bacteroidales bacterium | reverse complement strand
CCGTTCTTGCCAACCAGACCAATACGATCCTTCTCACGAATCAAAAAAGTGATATCCGTGAAGAGGTCATCGCCCGTAAAATGCATCGACAAGTTTTGAACTGAAATCATAGTAAGCTATTAATGGTTGGCAAAAATAAGTAAATCTCCAATGGTTTATTGACGGCTTTTGAAGTTTTAAAATAAAACTACGATTCCCAAAAAAGAATTTTAATATTCATTAAATATCAATTACTCCAATTAATAATACAGCATATATACATGTTTTTCAATACTTTAAATAACTGACTAATATTACGGCACAAATATTGTTTAATCCCCCCAAAAAATAATATATATGAAACGAATCATACTGCTTATCTCGCTTGTTACACTTGGACTAGTATCCTGCAAAAAGGATGTCGAACAACAAGCCGGGCCAAAACCGATATCTACAGAACAATTAAAAGTTCCAGTGGATTTTAAATGGACCACCACTAGAAATATCACGCTCACAGTATCAGGTAATGCAAACGGCCTGATCGAGATCATTTCATCCAAAGGCGTTATTTATTGGAAATCATATATACGTGCCAATCAGGAAAATGAAATCAGGTTTAATGTACCCAGCTACGAAACAGCCATTAAACTAAGGCATCAAGGACAAACAGTTGAACTTGAATTACAATCAGATAAATTGAATTATTCATTTTAACAAGTTGGTTTCCTGACAAAACAATAAGAACTATCATGAAAACAAAAGATATTTTAACCCACAATAAAACACTTTTGAGCGGCATATTGTCCGTATCAATATTATTAAGTTTTTTCCTTTTTATTCCAACAGCTGAACTTCATGCACAGGAAAGCCTTAAGGTGCTGATCAGTCCTCCAAAAATGATGGAATCGGATGCCATTGGTGGCACACTCATTTCGGAGACTTTTGAAAGTTTTGCGGTTCCACCTTCCAACTTTAACTGGGCTCCTCAGCCAAATGGCTACACTTCAGGTGTAGGCATGTATTATCAAACTGGTGGCAATTCGTATGTAAAAACCGATGATCAATATGGCACTGGCAGCCCGAAATACATGTCAATTCAGGTTGGCGGTAAGGTGATGCTGAATTTTGAAGAGCCTGTCAACTATTTTGGTTTTGCCTGGCCTGCCGGTGACGGAAAAAACACGATTAAGATCATCCGCCAGGGTGAGGTGATCGGCACCTTCGAAACCTCAGATGTAATCGCCCTGATACCAAAATCTAATACGTATAAGATTACGTCCATCAATGGAACACAATACATCACCGGTCAATATTATGGGAAACCAAATACCGGACAAAATAACAACGAACCTTATGCATTCCTGCATTTCATTTCAACACCGGATCTTACTTTTGATGCCGTTGAACTCACGATGGGAGCCGGAGGAGAATTCGAAAATGACAACCATACCATCATGATCGATGGGTATCCGCAAATGAACGGCAGTTGGGTGGAGCTGATCAATATTGATACACCTACTGCTACCAACGATTCAGGATCAGGAATGCCGGGAGAAATCATTACCCTGGCTGTATTGGATAACGACAACCCCGGGGATGCACCACTCGACCCTGCAACCGTTCAAATCAATGGCACAACTAATCCCGGTGAATCACTGACAGTAGCCGGTGAAGGCGTATGGTCGGTGAATTCCTCCACCGGTGCTATTACCTTTACTCCGGATCCTGCACTGGTCGGAAGCCCCACTCCCATCCAGTATTTCGTGAAAGACGAAAACAATTTTGCATCTAACCTGGCTACTGTAACTATCACCTACCCAATCGGCCCCACCGCTGTTGATGATTTTTCAACTACTGATGTCAATACACCGGTTACAATAGCTGTTTTAGACAATGATCTCGCCGGCTCAACACCTATAGTTACTAACACTTTCAGCTTCGTTGGTGGCACAGAACCAGATCCTTCAGTGGGTACTTTTACATTTAATTCCTCAACTGCTGATGTCAGCTTTATCCCTGCCAATAACTATACCGGCACAGCCACAATAAATTATCAGATCTGCGATCAGAATAACCTGTGCTCAATAGCTACGATTGAAGTAATTATTGTTGCCGGAACGACAAATCTATACCCCGCTACCGGCTTTGGAACACTTGCTTATGAAGACTTGTGGCCATACAAAGGCGATTACGATTTTAATGATCTGGTGATTGACTACCAGTTCCAGATTACTAACACTACCTCAAATTTTGTAGAAAAAGTAGAGGCCAGCTTCATCATCAAAGCTTTTGGTGCTTCCTTCGAGAATGGTTTTGGATTCCAGTTAAGTAGTGCCATTGACCCCAACGACTTAAATGTTAGCGGATTTAGCCTCACGGAAAACTATATCACGCTTAATCCAAACGGCACTGAAGCAGGCCAGTCAAAACCCACCATTATTGTATTTGATAATGCATACGGTCAAATGGAACATTCCGGAATGGGAATTGGTGTAAATACGGAACCCAACGCTCCTTATGTAGAACCTGTAACACTCACGGTTACAATTGATTTCCCTTCAAACACTTATACACTTAATCAGTTGGATATTAGCAATTTCAACCCTTTCCTGATCATCAATATGGACAGAGCTGTGGAGATTCATCTGCCTTATTACCCACCCACAGATCTGGCTGACGCAGCACTGCTTGGCAGCAATGAAGATGACAGCAATCCGGCAAGCGGAAAATACTATGTTACACGCGGAAACCTGCCCTGGGCTATTAATATTTACGAAACTTTTGACTATCCCATCGAAAAACAAGACATCATTATGGTTCATTTAAAATTTGCCGAATGGGCCACCAGCGGTGGCGTGTTGTTTCCTAACTGGTATCAAAACATCAGTGGTTTCCGCAACGAAAATCTTATTTATACTACCCCCTGATACATTGCACTATTTTTAACTAAAAAACCCCCAAAGCTTCTAATAAACTTTGGGGGTTTTGTTTTTGGCTGTAAGTCAGTCGTTTAGTTGCATACTTCCGCCATACATGGTTTGACTGATATGCGCCGGATTGTTAAGATCTGTAAGCGCCATGCTCGAAACCATGAAAACGAAAACCTCTACTGTTCGACCGATCCAGTTATCGGGCAGGGTGATCACTGCCGCTTGCTGCTGACGTGTTGCACCACCAAGCTGAGTGAAACCTTGTGCTGACTCAGCGTCATAAACGCCGATCATCAAAAGGTCGTCATTTCCTCCACGGTTGGTTCCCTGTTCGTGTTGCCAACTCAGGTTCAAGCTCTTGGCCGAAGCCGCACTCAGCTGTAAACTGGTTGGAACATACAGTTCGCCCACACTCAGCTTCACCTTACTGAAATCAATAAACAAATCCGGGTATTCCCCACCAATAGCGTTTGCCAGATTATAACGCATTGCCTCGTTGTGAGGCGTGGTTTCAGACGCCATCGCCCTCCAGCCAATACGTACCAGTGCACGCTGTGTTGATAAAAAATGCCCCATCAATGCAAAACGTGTGCGCACGTTCTGTTGAAGATCAGTTCTGGGGTTACTTACACTAGCAGGGCGGATTCGCATCACACCCGTGCCTTTCCAATTCGAGCCAACAACATTGCCAACTCTTCCTTTGAAGCCTCCATAGGCTCCTTGATTAAATTTTCCCATGCTAATAGGGTTTTAGATTTATAAAAAAGAATATCACATCCTTCCTTACAAATACCGCTTCATTTGAGTATGCCAAAAAGATTTTGCGCTGCAATTCATCAGAATTCCTAATGCTGACAGGACACAGCATAAATCAATTTTTCAAAAACTGACAGCAAAGCGCAAAAAGGTGCAAAAGCCGACAGCAGGGAGCAAAGCGTGAGCGTTGAGTCAAAACCGAAATTATCAGCAGGCAAATTTCCATCATCATACCTATTAGTGGCCTCAATCAGGAGACCTCAAGGGGAGTAATAGGGGACATTAAGGGGTGTTGCAGGGGTGTTGATAAGGTTTTGGCAGGGCCTGGCTGGTAAGTTAGTTTATTTTAAAGGTACTTAAAATTATACCCAGACCCATTTACATCCAAAAAAGATTTTAACACCAAAAAGTGTTGTGCCTACGGCACTTATTAGATTATTAAACAATTCTATTCAACCATAATATCATCCCTATGGGATTCTATTTCCGTCAGGAGCGAAATCAGGGTATGCTACGCCCTGATAAAAGCCTCAACTAAAAAGCACTTAAAAAAAACACTGATTTCTTTATGTAACTGTTATTCAGCATTATAATGATGTGTCCTTTTATAAATTTCGCGCCCAACGTATTTTCGGAAGCATAAAAAGTAAAACCAGGTTGAATAAAAAGCTTTCATATTTGCTGAAGGAATTGGCCCGGGAAAGTCTGGTGGATAATCAGATCTATACCCTGGCATTGGGAGTTGCCGAAGAACATCAAAAGTTAATGGAAGATTTTAAACACTTCATGCAAATAAATACCGAAACAACCCATACAGTTACTGAGCCTGCATGCCGAAAAAGCATAACCAAGCCTAACCCAAACCATCATATCCCGCATCCCGATTTTTGGACATCCAATCAGGTGACAGCCTATCTGGGTATCAGCAAACGCACGCTTCAAAACTACCGCAACCGAAAACAAATTCCCTTCACCAAATTCAATGGCAAAATTTATTATCCGGCTGCTGGAGTGAAAGCGTTGGTTAATCCCAAATAGGACAAAAATCATACACAGCCTATAAGAGCTGCTATTTATGCAATTACTGTTATTAATGTCACCAATACAGTAATAAGTAATGATGGTGTTAAATTCAATTCGAAAAATGATAATCCTTCAAAAAGTGCTGCTGTTAATGTTAGCAATGCTATTATTTGCAAGTATCATCAAATAATAAGTTCTCCTATAAAAGAAGCCTTGCAGATACTTGTCATCCCTCCTTTCTTTACCTAAAAAAGTGACAATTAAGCATCAATTGACGACAAATAGACAGTTGAGAAGGGAATGAATTTACTTATTTAGCAGTACTTGAATTAATAAGATGAGCGAACTCCAAAAATCAGAAAACACTTCAGACTTTGTTTCTATTAAAGCAGAGTATTTTTTGGAATTGCTTACAGAATTTCATGAGTATAAAAGTAAAATAAATGAATTGGAAAAGGAAAATCAAGAACAGAAAATAAGGATGGAAAAATTTGAAAAAGAACTTACGCTTTTGAAAAGATTATACTTTGAAAAGCAACAGCCTATAAAAAAAGAAACAATGAAACCTGAATCAAAATCCAATACCACTGATGAGAAAGCTAATCCAGTTCAACCCAAAAATTACGCAGAACTGAAAAATTTACAGCGGGAAAGAGGTTATTTAAGCAGCCGCGAAGTAACAGAAATCTTCCAAATTAGCAAAAGAACACTACAAAACTATCGCGATAATGACCTTATAAGTTTTTATACTGCTGACAAGAGTAGAAAAATCTGGTACAAACTTGACGAGCTGGAAGCCCTATTCAAACGAAGAAAAACAAACAACACAGATGCTGATGCTCATTCTGCTTAATAAAATTTTGAAATATTTTTGAAATATTTTGATTATTGCTTACTTTTAACCCCTCCAAAAAAACACCAGGCACAACCTGAAGTCATAGCCTGAAGGTACAACCTGACCAAAACTAATAAACATGCGATTCCGACTCTCGTTAGTTGTGACAGAACCGTCGCACGTCATTTTGCCGATCAATTATCAGTATCCCCTATCGGCATGGATCTATAAGACCATAAATTATGGCAATCATGAGTTTGCTAATTTCTTACACCAGCAAGGATTTAGCAATGCAGGCAAAGCCTATAAGTTTTTTACCTTTTCGCATTTGATGATTCCCCGCAAAGGGATGATGATAGCCGGTGACAGGATTATATTAAAAACCAAACAATTATCACTTGAGGTTGGCTTTTTGGCACCAGAGGTGATGCAGCATTTCATCAGTGGTTTGTTTAGCAATCAAACTTTCAGGCTTGGCGACAAGAAATCTGTTGTCAGTTTCAGGGTAGAACAAGTGGAAGCTACTCCCATGCCAGCATTTAAACCGGTGATGGTATATAAATGCCTTAGTCCGGTCATCATCAGCACAAAAACAGCCGAAAGCCGCTACGCGCAATACCTTGCACCAGACCGGCCGGAATATGAATCACTTTTCGTGAACAACCTCCAAAACAAAGCCCGGGCAGCAATCCATCATGGCTTGATTGAACCAGGCAAACAAAATGACATACAACCCACCTTTAAACTAATTGGAGAGGCGCACTCCAAAAAGATAACCATAAAAGCCGACACCCCCAACGAATCACAAATCCG
>JAQVGO010000080.1 GCA_028696715.1 Bacteroidales bacterium | reverse complement strand
GCTACTAGGTTAAAGCCTATTCTTAACTTAAAAATGTCAACAACAATGTGTTGGCTAGCCTGTCGTACGCCATCTTCTGTGTTGCCTGCGACTCGAAGTATATCGATACATCTTCGTCTTGTCGCCTTGAATCTGGCATACGACAGACTTTTTCAGCAGACCCTATTTAGCTTTAGCACCAACCAATGCAGATTTGAACCAAACAAACAAGTGAAAAGTAATAAAGTATTTTCGGTTAAACCCGATCAATACCCAATCAAATCTGGTAAATTCAAATGATGTACCTTTGTTAGATACAAGTGTGATAATGCCCTACAAAAAAGAGAAGAAATTTCTTGAGTTGCCACGTTATGCAGGCGGAAAAGAGGCTCTGTCTAAATTTATCCGTCAAAATCTCCAATATCCGCAAGAAGCCCTTGAAGCAGGAATTGAAGGAAAAGTGGTTGTGGGCTTTGATGTGGACGACAATGGCATGGTGCATAATGCGCATATCGTCTTCGGAATTGGATATGGCTGCGATGAGGAAGCATTGCGTCTGGTTCAGCTGTTGCGCTATCAAAAGGTCAGTAACCGGGGTAGGAGAGTGCTGCTGCATTCAAAGCTAAATATCAGATTCAGCTTGCCTGAAAAAAGTAAGCTTAACTATACCATTAAAACAAAGTCCAACAAAACAAAAGCTACAACCGAACCGAACAAAATCACTTATACTATCACTATTTCATGATTGATTGTGATGATTAGCTAATCAAGGTCTGAAATACCTGAGTATTTTTTCACGGGTTATTGGTTTTACGATAAATTCATCGCAACCGGCAAGTTTGGCTTTTTCTTTATCGTCTTCAAAGGCGTAGGCGGTTTGGGCAATAACAGTTAGCTTAGGATTGATTTTTTTGATCTGCCTGGTGGCATCAAAACCATCCAGCTCAGGAATACGAATATCCATTAAAACCAAATTCAGATCCGGTATTTGCTCACACAATTCTACCGCTTCCAAACCATTGGTGGCCAGAATCAATTCAATGTTTTCATGTTTTATAATAGATCGTATCAAGGAAATATTGTCCGGTTCGTCTTCAACAAGTAAGATTTTGGCTCCATTTTTCAGTTTGGGGGTGTGTTTGTATGGAAGCTCATTTTTGCCGGCCAGCTCATAAGGCAAATCCAGAAGGAATTCGGTTCCTTTATCTGTTTCAGAAATCACATTAATTTCCCCGCCTAACAGGCTAACATATGATTTAACGATGGAAAGTCCTAATCCATTGCCCCGATATAATTTGTTCCGATTGAGTTCAATTTTTCTGAAACGCTCAAAGATCACATCATGAAACCTGGAATCAATCCCGATTCCGGTATCTTTTACTGAAATTAATAATCTATCGTTCTTCTTACTCACTTTTATATCTATCGAACCTTTCTCGGTGAACTTAATAGCATTGTCGAGCAACTGGTTAATAATTTCAGAAAACTTCGAAATATCTGTATTAATGAGTGCTTCGTTTTCCTTTAACTGACAATCAAAATTAATCGCGAGCTGCTTGTCGCTAAGTTTACTCTCAAATTTCTTTAAATATGATTCGAATAACAGGTTACAATTCAGTATTTCAGGTCTGGTTTTTATCAAGCCGGTTTCGAGTTGCGACAGCAGAATAACATTAGAAATCATTGACAGCAGGTCTTTGCTGTTCTGATCGATAAATTTATAAAACTCAAGCTTTTCTTCGGTTGTATATTCATCCATGCAGAGCAACTCGGCAAAGCCAACGATACCATTGAGTGGTGTACGAATTTCGTGCGACATATTATTCAGAAAAGAAGTCTTCAGCAGATCGCTTTCCTCTGCTTTTTCCTTGGCAATACGAAGCTCAAATTCGGATGCTTTCAGTTGATCGAGCAAGGCAATTTTAGCTGCTACTTCAGCCTCCAACATTTCGTTTTTTGATTGAAGTGCCAAGGTAAGTCTTTGATTTTCCTTTTTGATATAATAGGCTTCAAGTGCCTGATAAATAACAGGTTTAAGCTCTGATTCGTCCCAGGGTTTGTTGATGTATTGATAAATCTTACCTTCGTTAACGGCAGAACTCAAAGCGTCTATATCACTAAAGCCTGTAAGCAAAATCCTGTTGGGTTCGGGATTTAGATCGATTACCTGTTTTAAAAACTCAACCCCGCTCATCTCAGGCATACGTTGGTCGGTGATGATCAGATCAATGTCGTTCTGCCTGAAAATTTCCAATCCATCATCCCCTGAAGTTGCAGTATAAACATCAAACTCATCCTCGAAGGTTGATCTAAAAACCCGTAGATTTATCTCTTCGTCATCAACGTATAAAATACTGAATTTATCTTTTTTCATTGTGCTGATTTATAGAAAAACCTGTCCTACAAGTTGTAAAGTTAAATTAATTTACAACAAGCAACAAAATTAATTTGCGGGTAAAAATATTTCAAACAGGGTTCCTTTGTTCACCTCACTCGAAACCTGAATATTTCCCATATGACGTTCGATAATTCCATGAGTGATGGCCAGTCCCATCCCCATCCCATCGCCAACTGCCTTGGTAGTAAAAAACGGATCGTAAATCCTTGAAAGCAATTCGGCCGGCATGCCAATGCCATCATCAGCGATGGAAATGCTAATGCCACCTTCGGTTTCTCTCACTTCTATTTGAATTATTCCTTTGTCAGGAATTGCATCTATCGCATTGTGAATGAGATTGATAAAAGCTTGTGTTAATTGCCCTGGATAACAGCGAATGGGTTTAAGATTTTGTTGGTATTGTTTTTCAATTTGTATCCGGTTTTTATACCTGTTTTTGAGCAACAACAAAGCTGTTTCAATGCTTTCGGTAATATCGGCTTTGGTTTTAGGTTCGTTCTCCGAACGGGAAAAAAGCCTCAATCCCTTTACAATTTCTGTGGTCCTGATTGCTCCGGTTTTGATGTCGCCAGCCAGCTGAGGTATAACTTCCAAACGCTTGTTAATGGCATAATTTTCTCTGATATTTTCAAGCTCATCTGCCACCTCAGGCTTATTCTGCCTTACCCATTCTATTACTTCCTTAATTCCTTTTTCAAGCTCCATAAAGTTTTTAATCAAGCTATTAATACCGGCATAAACAAAGTTAATTGGATTATTTATCTCGTGAGCGATACCGGCAACCAACACACCCAGCGATGCCATTTTTTCGGATTGGATTAGTTTTGTTTGCAACTGCTTGATATTATTGAGTGTGAGCTCAAGTTCCAGTGTTTTTCGCCGCAACAGTAAATGGGTATGAACCCTTACCTTAACTTCTTCTACCTGAAATGGTTTGGTGATATAATCCACGCCTCCCATTTCGAGGGCTTTTACCTTGCTGCTTGTTTCGGTGAGGGCACTGATAAAAATGATGGGGATATCCCTGGAATTTATGTCATCTTTCAGGCGTTTGCAGGTCTCAAAACCATCCATCACCGGCATATGAATGTCGAGCAAAATGATTTCAGGTTTTTCCAGACTAACACTTTTCAATACCTGTTCGCCATTTTTTGCAACCCTTACTTCATAGCCTTCGGTTCGAAGCATGGTGCTTAATACGCGCAGATTATTCTCGTTATCATCTGCAATGAGTACAATCCCCTGTGAGTTCATAATGTTTGTTTTTCAGCATTTTCAATTAATTCGATCAGGGCTTCAAAGTTGAAACTATCGGTCAGTTGAGCCAGATAATCTGCCAGCTCAGGTTGTATTATGCGTATTTTATCGTTGATTCGGACAACCCTATTAATATCGCCTAATGTTGCAGCTCTCAGCAGTTGTTTTCTGACATTTGCATCGATTTTTATTAGGATCTCTATCGGTGAAATGATTTGAGCTTCAAGTGTTGAATCCTGATCACCTTTTTGCAAATAGGTATAACTTATACCGGTCTGAACCCGGATTGATTCAAGCAGGTCGTTCATTTTAAATGGTTTACGAACAAAATCATTTGCTCCCAGACTTAATATCTCAGCCCGCTCCTCATCGAGCGCGCTGGCTGTTACAGCTATGATAACAACCTGCTTGCCCTCAGCCATACTTCGGATTTGCCGGGTGGCTTCCCGTCCATCCATCACTGGCATCACGATATCCATAATGATGACCTGTGGTTGCCATTCGCGAAATTTATCTACTGCTTCCTGGCCATCAACAGCAAATTCGCAGGTAAATCCCAAAGGTTCAAGCATTTCTTTTATAATGTTGCGGTTATGGCTTTTATCGTCCACCACCAAGATCTTAAACGGCAAATGAGCCGAATCGACTGCCAGTACCTTAGTTTCTGTGAGGCTTTTCTTGAATTGAACTTCATTGGCAGCTTCGTATTTGAAACTAAAAGTAAAAATCGATCCAATACCCAACTTACTTTCAACCGTCAGATTTCCACCCATTAAATCAGCGATTTTTTTACTTATTGCCAGGCCAAGTCCGGTTCCTCCGGCTGTATTTATTCCTTTCTCGGTTTGTTCGAAAGGTTCGAAAATCTTTTCCAGCATTTCGGCAGGTATTCCCGGCCCCTGATCAGACACTGAAACCGCAAGCAATGCTTCCTTACGCATCACCAGATCAATATTGATGGTTCCGTTATTGCTGAATTTAACAGCATTCCCGATCAGATTGATTAAAACCTGCCTGATGCGGCCATCATCGGCAAAAATATAACGTGGCACATTTTCCTGGATATGAATTTGCAGGTCAATGTCTTTCTCGGCAATCTTTAGGTTAAACAGCTCACAGATATCATCGAGGAGGGAGTGCAGGTCAAATGAAACCGGAACTAGTTTGATTCGTCCGGCTTCAATTTTCGACATATCCAAAATATCGTTGATCAGCGCCAGCAAATGCTCACCGCTTTTGTTGATCGAACTAATGTATTGCTGTTGTTTAGCGGTCAGGTTTTCATCGCGTTGCAAAATCTGCGAATACCCCAAAACGGCATTCATTGGTGTGCGGATTTCGTGCGACATATTGGCTAAAAATGCACTTTTCGCCTGATTAGCTGATTCAGCAGTTTCTTTGGCCTTGCGCAGCTCTTCCTGTGCTATTTTGTGATTGGTAATATCGACAACAGTAGCGATGATTGCTTTTTCGTTGCCCCACGGAATAAGAGCCGGTATGCCGGAAACCCAGATTATCTCGCCGTTGCTGCGGACATATCGGTATTCCATACGTTCCAGTTTTTTCAATACTAAGCATCTTTCGGCAGCATTATTCACGCCTTCGTAGTCATCGGGATGGATGATTTGTCTGGTAATGGTCTCTGTTGAATGTCCTGCTAATTCACTTTCTTCATAGCCTAAAAGCTTGCAAAAAGCAGAGTTTACATATTTTATTTCCTTTTGGTTATAAACAGCCACACCTTCGTCCATGGTTTGCATGATGATGCGTAGCTTTTCCTCAGATTCTTTTAATTCGGCTTCGGCTTTGGTGCGGTCGTTTATTTCGTTCATCAAGGCAAAATTCATATCCTCAAATGCCTTTGTTGCTTCCTGAAGTTGTTCGTTTGAATTTTTGAGTTCTCTGGTTCTTTCGTCAACAAGCCTTTCCAGGTTATTTCGATAATGATCGATAGCACCTGCCATCTCGTTAAATCCATCATACAACCGACCAATTTCGTCATCACCACGTTTGGTAAGTTTAATCGAAAAATCCTTGGTCGCCATGATGTGATCAAAGGTTTCCTTAAGCTCCATAATAGGCTTGCTGATAGCCTTTTGCGTGTAATTAGCAAGCATAAAACTGATGAAAATACCAAGCAGAAAAACAAATGTGGTGACCAAAAACATATTAAACAGCTTTCGGTAAAGCAAATCGATCTCCAGCTGAATAAACAGATATCCAATTATTTCGCCTTGCTCAAGAATGGCCTGTGTATAATTAATTTCCCCCTGATTAAAATTAAATATCCCTTGTTCGAAATCTATATTTTTATGACGACCTTTGTCATCTTCGGGGAAGGAAGCAAAATGTTCGCCCTGTACATCAATCAGTTGTATGTATTTCATGCCTTCATACTGATCCATTGACCGCAGTAATCTGACAGCTTCCTCCTGATCGTTAAAGGTGAGTGCAGGAATGGCATTATAGCTTATCACCTCGGATAAGGCATCCAGTTCGCTCATTAAGGTGCTTCTGTAGTCATTTATCTCGAGAATAATATAAATCACCAAAAAAACTGAAAGCATTACTATTGATGTAATTACCTGAATAGCAATGATTTTATTTTTAACAGAATTTCGGATTCGTTTAAACATATCAGAATTTTTTAAATGACTTTAACAGCAATCTTTAATAATCTGGAGCTCACTTTTAGTCCGTGATTTTTGATGGCCGTCTGATTTATTTCAAAACCAATTTTGCCTTTTTGGTTTATAAAATTTATCATCGCACCTTTTTCTAAACCATCATCTGAAGCACTGATTATAAGGGATTTATGTTCAGGAAATTGTTGATTGAACAGTGCTATCATTTCAGTGTGATCACCTGACACATAGATTATGTCACTTTGATCCAGTTCTGATTGATTTTCTGCCTCAATGACCTGTATCGTTTTTTGATCAACTTTTTTGATAGAAGCAATATAATGCAAAGGTTTACTGAGTTTATCTTTACCAAAAATCGCTATGCGGAAAATACTATCAGGGCCTGGCTTTTCCCATTCGATATAGTTTGTAAAATTGTAAATAAAGGTCGCCATGAGGTTCTCTGGAGTGGCTTCCTGTGCATTTAGGCTATTGCTGAGAAGGCCGCAGAACAAAAATAACAAAAGGCTAAATTTTGGAACTGCTCTCATCGGTCAATATGGGTTAAATGAAAATTGAGCTGAAGAAAAACAGTACGTCCTTGTTGCACATAACTATCCGGTGGACGATTTGATGTATGATAATACTTGGTATTCAGAATGTTATCAGCTATTAACTTAAGTTGAAATTGCTCGTAAAATGTGTATGAAACATTAAACCCTACCAAAAAAAAAGGATCAATTTCGGGATATCGTAATTCATCTTCCCCTGGTTTCAGGCTGAGGCTCGCATTGGGCCGGGCACCAGCATAATTGACTCTGAATCCATAATTTAAGTTTTTAAACAGCAAATGGTTAAAGCCGGCATTTCCTGTATGCTTACTTATTTCAGGGATGCGTGAATCCTTGTCGTCAACGGAATAGTTGAAGGTGTAATTTATCCAGGCATTCACCTTTGATTTCACATAGTTGAGCTCAAACTCTAAGCCTTCAGTTTTAACTTTTCCCATATTTCTCCAGTACCACTGGTCGTTTTGCAGACTTTGGATGGTAATCAGGTTTTTGTAGTTATTTTGGTATAAACTTAAATTGATCAAAGTTGATTCTTTGATTCTAAAAGTGCTTATCCATTCTATCGATTGGATTTCCTCTGGCTTAAGGTTAGGATTCCCAATGCCATCGATAAAATCCCAGGGACGTGCTGCGCGAAAAGCTTCATTATATAACAGTCTGGTTCTAAATCTATTAATTTGATAACTAAGTGCCAGCCTGGGTGTAAAAACATCACCATAATAGCTGCTGTGGTCGTATCGTAATCCAACATTAGCCATAAAAAGTTTCAATAATTTTACATCAGCCTGTGCATACAATCCAATCAGGTGATAGGATTTCATCTGAGGTCTGGGAGCCTTTTTCGACACTCCGTCTATCGGAAAGCTCACCATTCCATAATCTTTGGCCAGATTTTCTCTCTCCATGATCAATCCTGCGGTGAGGGTTGAATTGTCTTTAAACTGATACACAGCAAGTAAATCAGTTCCCAGCAGATTGCCGGGACGACTATAGGCAGTTTTGCTTGTGCTGTCAGCATAAGCAATGGAGTTGGGTAATAGGGTGCTGTTTCGATAATACGCTTTCGGCATAAACCGAAAATCACCTTTTTTCAATTCCCATCGAAGCTGTGCATTGCTAAAAAGTATATTCCAGAGGGTTCCGTGATCGCTGAAATCGCTGGTTGTTGTTTTATAATTAGTTGCTCTTGAGGCCTTTTTGTTCATCAGGTTAAACCCAAAGAACAAGTTTTTATGTGATGCACTTAAATCAACCGCAAAATCTTTTTCAAAATTATCCATCTCATCAGTCCAGTTGTAATCTCCGGCTGCACCACCCAAGGGTCGTTTGTCGGTCGTAAAATACCTTGCGGCCAAATTAAAACCTGTTCGGGATGCCTCATCATACATGGCATAGCGTGCTTCTGTCAATGCAGTGTTATAACTGCCCATCCCAACTGAAATGTCAAATCCGGGATGGTCTTCCGCTTTTTTAGTAATGAGATTTACAACACCCGAAACGGCATTTGTGCCATAAAGTGCTGAGGCAGGACCATAAATAATTTCTACCTGCTCAATATTTCCCAGCAAATACTGAGAACCCCCATAAAAACCTCCTGAGTTCAGCTCGTTAACCAAAACTCCATCAATCATCACCAGCATCAGGTTGTTTTGGTTGGGTATGCCGCGCTGAAAAATATAGCTGTTAAATCCTTGAATATTTCTAAACTGAAAACCAGGCTGATCGCTTAATACATCTTCAAGCGACTGATAGCCACGCTCTTTTATCTCGTTTGCCGTTACTACACGAACTGTTGCAACCGCCTCACTAAGCTTTTGCTCGAACTTGGTAGCCGAAGTGATCTTTGTTTCGAGCAAACGCTCAATATCCATTTCGAGTAATAAGTCAAGCTCTGCATTTTGACTGTATATCTGAGATAATGAGCAGCTTAGGAATAACAGCGTTAAAATGGTATTTCGAAGATTCATTTATCAGCATTTATTAAAGATTAAAGGTAAAGGAAAATATTTTGAACTGATTAATTATTGGTTTTTTTTATGATCCAAAAGTCAGATTCGGGTATTCCAGATTTATCTATTCTTGAAATACAATGTTTTACTATTGCTCAATCTGTAAGTGAAACTGGCAGACTGAAAGTAAAACTACTACCTCTGCCAGGCTTTGAATCAACTGTAATCTTTCCGCCATGTCCTTCGATAATTGTTTTAACGATAAATAAACCCAATCCGGTGCTTTTTTCACCCGCTGTTCCTTTGCTGGTAGCCAGATTGAAAGGGAGAAAAATCTGATTTAAGTGCTTTTTTGAGATGCCTACGCCTTGATCATTCACCGAGATGTTCACCTGATTTCCCTGACGAGTAATAACAACATGAACTTCAGATCCAGGCGATGAAAACTTAACTGCATTGCTGATCAGGTTATTAAAAACCTGTTCGATTTTATGCGGATCGAAATAAAATTTCAGTCTCTTTTCAATTGTATCCAACACAACCTCAATTTGTTTTTTGCCAGCAAGGATGTTGTTTTGTGCGATATTGTTTTTGGCAAGTGCTATTAAATCGGTATTTGTCTTTTTCAATTCCAGTTTACCTGCTTCAATTTTGGAAACATCCAGCAAATCTTCAATAAGTTTTAGCAAAAAAACCGCTGAATTGTGTATTGTTTGCAAAATACTAAGGTATTCCTCATCTATGGTTTCCTTTGTTTCTTCGAGTAAAAATTCGGCATAAGCCATGATAACACCAAGTGGATTCCGTATATCGTGCGCTGCCATTCCCAGAAACTGATTCTTCAACTCGTTAAGCCGGGTAAGCTCGGCGTTACGTCGGCTAAGCTCTCGTTGGGTATTGATAAGTTCGTTGTTTAGTTTGCTTAACTCTTCCAAAAAGCTAGTGTTTTCCTGATCAATCGTTTTAGATTCTTCATAATTTGCTTTTACCAGGCTGCGGATTTGGTTCGCCTGTTCGTTGTTGATAAGCTGCATCTCATTGATTAAGCGCATCATACTATTTGGCACACTGTTGCCAACGATCCAGATTTTGTTCTCAAGCAAAACGCCTGTCAGGTGAATGATGTTAGCCTGATCATTCAGGTTAATTGGAAAATCAACCATCACTTTGCGATGATTTACCTGATGAATAAAATCGAGCAGCCTTTTAGAAATCTTGTTTTCCAGAACACTGGCAAAGTTTTTGCCCGTTAAGGCTAATCGGGGGTCAATTAATGAATTGAAAATCACTTTTTCAATCACTCCCTGTAGATCTGTATTGAGCACAAATGCTTCGTTGGAATTAGTGTCGGAAAATGACATCAGCTTAAAATTTTAGTTGCTAAAGACACAGCTTGTTGGGCATCAGGCGCATAGCCATCGGCTTCAAAACTACTGCTCGGGTCGTTTTGGGAGTTAAAAGCCCTGCCACCAATCATGATTTTTACTTTTTTCCCAGTCTGGTTACTTCGTATTTGAGAGATAGTTTCTTTAACCAGGCGAAGATGATATGGCATGGCGGCCGATAAACAAATCAGCTCCGCATTGTATTCATCAACAGCCTTTAAAATGCTGTCGGCAGGCGAATTGGCTCCAAGATAATAGGTGTCCCAGCCATCCATCTCAAAAAAATCGGCTACCATTCTGATACCAATTTCATGAAGCTCGCCACCAACGCAGGCAGCCACCATTTTTTTACCAATCCTTCTGGTTGTAAATAAATAGGGATAAAGCTGCGACATAATACTCTGTGTTGCAGCCGAACAATAATGCTCTGTTGCCACACTAATTTGATTAGTAACCCATAATCGGCCAATCTCGTACTGCGAACTTTGAAATACGTCCAGGTAGATAGATTTGATAGACATGCCTTCAGCAACGGCTTTATGCACCATTTCAGCAGCTATTTTTCGATTTCCTCTGATTAATTCACGGGTATATGCATCTGCTAATTTTCCAACAGAAGTTGAAGTATCGATAAAACTCCTGTTTTGCAAAACAGGCTTTTCAAATCTTAAAAGGGCAGCCTTGATGACAGGAATAAACAAATCATGTAAACTTACAGGCATCTTTTTCTGCAAAATGTCTGAAAAAAAAATAATAGCTTCTTTAAGTTTTTCATCAGGCAAATTATTAGAAGCAAATAATTGTCGAGCCCAGTCAATGTAGTCGATAAAAATCTCTGTATCACCTAGCAAAACAGCTTCACGGAGAAAGGGGAGATGATAGCTGGCATCGATATGACGGTTTTTCCGGCCTTCTTCCCCAAATTTTTCCCAGAATCTATTATCTTTTTTGTATTGTAGATCTACAATAGCTTCAACAATAACTGTGTTGTACTGATCAACCAGTTTCTCAAAAGTTTCGTATTGTCCCATTACCAAGAATAAGTGTTTAAAGATAAACAAATTAGCCATATAAAAAGAGAAAAATCGATTTTTTTTGCTTGATTTTTCATTTTGCTTTCAATAATGTCGTATGTTTGCGTCATAAAACATAAACATGATCAAGACAGAACTTTTTAATCAGCAGGATCAGGAATTAGCATTGATGGCCAAAGCCTTAGCTCATCCTGCACGCATAGCCATTCTCGATTTCCTGGCACAATCAAGTTGTTGTATTTCCGGGGATATCTCAAATGAAATCCCGTTGAGTCGTACAACGGTTTCTCAGCATTTGACTGAGCTCAAAAAAATGGGTTTCATCCAAGGGACCGTTGAAGGTGTTAAAATTAATTATTGCCTCGACAACGAGAAGTTAAAGGAAATAAAACTGGCATTCGAGCAATTTTTCGAAAAACTTTTATCAAAGCCTAATCCAACATGCGAAGTATGAAAATCCTTATTCTCTGCACCGGCAATTCCTGTCGTTCGCAAATGGCCGAAGGCTTCTTAAAGTCTTTTAACCCTGAGCTTGAAGTCGTTTCGGCAGGAACAAATCCTTCTTCGGAAGTTCATCCAAAAGCCATTGAAGTAATGCACGAGTCGTTTATCGACATCAGTAATAACAAGCCCAAAAATGTTGAACAGTTTCTGGATCAGGCATTTGATTATGTGATTACTGTTTGCGGAGGCGCCAATGAAAGCTGTCCGGCTTTTACGGGCGATGTGAAGCAAAGATTACATATTGGATTCGACGATCCGGCAGAAGCAACAGGCACTGAAGAAGAAATACTGTCGGTTTTCAGGCGGGTAAGAGACGAAATAAAAAACGATTTTTTTAAATTCTATAAATCTTTAAAATAATGAATAATCCAGAAGATATTAAGTTGATGATTCGCGAAAAATACGCAGCCATTGCAGATCAATCCAAAACACAAAATGAAAGCTCCTGTTGCGGCTCCGGTTCGTGCTGTGGCGATGTGGATTACAGCATTTTTAGTGATAGTTACGATCACCTGAAAGGCTACGCAGCTGATGCTGATCTTGGCTTGGGCTGCGGGTTGCCGACTTCTTTTGCCATGATAAAGGAAGGAGATACAGTGGTTGATCTTGGCTCAGGAGCGGGGAATGATTGTTTTGTTGCGCGTGCCCAAACTGGCGCTTCCGGTAAGGTGATCGGGATTGATATGACAGAAAAAATGATTGCCAAAGCATTGGAAAATGTGCGCAAGCTGGGTTATGAAAATGTGCATTTTTTGTTAGGAGATATTGAAGCTATTCCGCTGGAAGCTAACACCGTAGATGTAGTGGTTAGCAATTGCGTGCTAAATCTGGTACCTGATAAACCAAAAGCCTTTGCCGAAATTTTCAGAATTTTAAAACCTGGTGGTCATTTTTCAGTTTCTGATATCGTGCTCGAAGGAGAGTTGCCTGCTTCCATTCAAGCTGCTGCCGAAATGTATGCAGGCTGTGTGTCGGGTGCCATTCAAAAATCAAGCTATCTGCAAATCATCGGGCAATCCGGTTTTCAGCAAATCAAAGTGCAGAAAGAAAAACGCATCGAACTGCCTGATGAATTATTACTTAATTATTTAAGCGAAAAGGAATTGGTCGCTTTCAAAAATGGAAATACAGGTATATTTTCAGTGACTGTTTATGCAGAAAAACCATCGCAGCATTAACTGTAAATAATTGTAAACCAAAACAATATTGTTATGAGCGAAAAACGTAGCATCGGATTTTTCGAAAAATACCTCACCCTTTGGGTTGCGATGGGGATTGCTGCCGGCATCCTCATCGGAAATCTTTTTGGAAACACCATTCAGGTGCTCAGTGAATGGGAGATTTACAAAGTGAACATTCCTGTTGCTATTCTGATTTGGGCCATGATATATCCCATGATGCTTCAGGTGGATTTTTCGCGCCTGAAAGACGTTAAGAAAACTCCCAAAGGCCTTGTTTTGACTTTGGTTGTCAACTGGCTGATCAAACCTTTTACTATGGCATTTTTTGCCTGGATATTTTTCGATAAGCTTTATGGGGCGTTTATCAATCCTGATCAGGCCGGCGAATACATTGCCGGAGC
>JAQVGO010000170.1 GCA_028696715.1 Bacteroidales bacterium | reverse complement strand
CCTTAGTACTTCTGATATTAAATTGATGTTGCACCTTTAATAAAGCTTCGTATGCATTTGCATCATCAAAAGTTAGGCTCATGAAATTGAAAATATCTTTTTTGTTAGCGCGATACCTGTCGCTTAACTGACTTATCAAGGCAGAGTCTATGTTAAACTCTTTGCCATAGCTGTTTGCCATTATGGTAAGCAGCCTTAGCTTTTGGTCTAATTCGTAGTTGAATAAGTTGAGGAAGCTATCAATGGCACGCATACTGAAAAGCCAACGGTTTTTTTCATCTTCGCTGTCCTTTGTCTGGCTCAGATAATTGCAAACAAGCATACTGTTGTGCCAGAATAATTGCTCCATTATCCCGATGGAGTTTGATCCGTATCTTTCTATCTCTCGTTTGTAGGTCTCCGCCTGAACCTTGTAAATCATATCATTATCAAGGTAAGGAACAATCGCTTTGTTTACCCGGGTAATGATAGTTCCAATTTTTTCCGGATCGGTAATACTAATTCGCCATCTCAAATGAAATTGTGGGTCATTGTAGCGTAGAAAAAACCATTTATCGGCTAATCCTTGAGCAATAAGACTATTACTCAAACTTCCAATTAGCTCTGCAATAATTGCATCAGCAGTTTTGAGTCCGGTATAGAGCTTTAAATAAAGCCATTTGTCTCCAATTATAAAAGTTCGTTGCATTTTCAGGCTTGTTCTGTTGGTTTAGCTTGCACGAATTGAGCTGATTCATCGTCAGACTGATCTTTGTCTTTGTACAAGGCCACAACAATTTCGTTGGTATAGGATCCATCGGATCCGTTCACAATAAAATTCTCTTCTGAATAAAGAAATTCCTTCAAGGTGAAAAACTGCTGGTTTTTTATCAGATCTAACAATATGAGAATGCAGTTGTTATTTGAAAAGTTCAGATAAAGTTCGTTATCACGATCAGCCAAAAGCACTTCTGTGGGAAGCTCATTTTGTGCCATGAATAGCCGGAAGGCATCAATTTTTTGCTGGTCAATCTGATGTTTCAGTATGGAGGCAATAGACGAGTGCTTTATATTCCACCTGGCTCTTGACAGGATAATGTTTTTATACATCACACGCGGGAGGAACTGATGATTATTTTCAAGTGGCCCCCAGTTAAACACCAGGCCTGAGCGCAGGTTTTGGGTTTGCATATCGCACAAAAAGTGATAAACGGGCAGGGCATTAAATGAGAAATTGTGGGCTGTAGTGAGCCTGGGCAGCACATATTTATTGTGTTTTGGTGAGCGCAGCAAAACCTGATCGCCTCTAACAGATACCATCAGGTCATCTGCTTTCAACTGGTTTGATAAGGGAACTCCTGATTTAGCCAAATATGGAATTTCATACTTACGAAATACCGGACGCATCAAAATATTACCAGTTCTTGATTCGGGCAAATGCACTATTTCGGCATAAAGATATTGGGTTTGATGCGCCTCATCTTTGGCAATGATTTCATTCACAAATTCGTGGGCAGCCTTATCTGCATGGCAAAATCTGCCGATCAGGTTTGCAGCGGATGAACCTCCGAATGATTTGATGTAAAGCATTGGCTTATCAGAATTGGGATGTTTCAAGAGCTGTATCATCGACGAAACAGTGGCAGGTAGATCTTCCCATTGCGCTTCAAGCCCATTCAAATCGGAGTCTTCCAGGGTTATCATTTTCGCTTGACCTGCAATTGCACTGTTTAATTTTTGAAGCAACATGGCATAAATACCATTCCATTTAATTTCCTGAGAACCGTTTTTCCTGTTTGGCAAAATAAGTCCGTCCACCAGTGGTGCAATATCCCCATGATGATTCTGCAGGTATCCGATGCCGTTTTCGTTGTCGAGGGCTTTCAAAAGTGGCACCTCTTCATCCTCATAACGTTCTCTGAAAGCTTCCCGGAATTTTGAAAGATTAGTTGTTTCGTTTTTAGGTGTAAGCTTATTGAGTACTTCCAATGCTGTATAGATATCTTCCTTTATTTGATGGTCCAGTTGGCAAATCTTTGTTGGTTTAACCATATCGGTTTGGAACAGGTACTTGATATCGAAGCTTGTGTCTAACTTTTTGATTTCTTGCGAAATTTGATCAAAAACTCCAACATCTCTGCCAATAGGAGTGTAACGCAGTGCAGTCAATTTTGATTTTACCTGATTTAAAACTGCCAGTACTTTTTCGAGTGTTTCATTTGGAGGTATCCCGCTAAGGATTTGGAGCATCTGATCCAGAAATTCTTCTCCGCTTATGGCAGGCTCCAGTTCGCTCACCAATAGCTGCGCATCGATTAACTCATTCAAAAAATCACGTGCGTCTTCTTCAAAAATTTCATCATCCGTAATGGCAGCTGCTAACTCATGCAGCATAGCACCTTTTGCAGCACTTTGAAGGATTTTTTGCAAGTATTCAGAATTGTCAACTGCAACAATCTGATGGATGCGCCGGCCATTGGCATAATGATACTCCACATACCGCACACGCCCCGCAATACTATAGATACTCGAATTTGGAAAAAACTTCAGGCCTGCCTTGATTGCTTCCATTTTAGATAAATTCTGTGCCAACGCACACAAATAGTTCATATCCAAACGCGTATGACTTATATTTGCTTCTTGTTCAAATAAGCTGATGCTTGTGTGATTGCCAAAACTTCCGGTTGAAAACCCGGCAAACAATCCAAAAGGTGTGCACCTGGTTGACATTCTGAGGAGATATCTTATCAAACCAGATTTTAACTTGTGCAAATTTTTTAAGTCCTTTTTGCCAGTGCCAAAGTCGCCTCTCAGCCATTTATTCATCTCTGCAAATAAGTGGGGCGAAGCCAGATAAATGGCTTCCTGCACCAAGGGCTTGTTGCATATCGCATTTAGTTCGTGATCAGCTATTTCAGGTTTGTTGACAAGATTTTTAATAAAATCAAAGGGGTACAATGGCGTACGAAGGATAAAGTATTCGTGGGTAGTGTATGTTGGTTCAGCTTGCATAGTACTGTTTAGCTTAACAATAAACATTCGTCCCAGGCAGGCTCGATATCCGAAACAGCCGAAATAAGTGCGAGCCCGATACCTGCAATGCCTT
>JAQVGO010000079.1 GCA_028696715.1 Bacteroidales bacterium | reverse complement strand
CACCACTCACTGGCTCAACCACTTCCACAACGCCAACATCATTCGCCAAATCTGAGGCAATCTGAAATGCGCCAACCACATCGGTTCTTTGATTGTTCTTGAAATATTCAGCAATATGCCAAAAGGTCATATCATCCGCTGGATCAAGTGTAAGATGTACATAGTCGGCCAAACGATTTGAAGGGTTGTTTGAATTTCCCTGAGCGATTAAAGTTTCATCCACAGTCATAGTTCCCAGTGGGTCAGAAGCATAGCGTCCGGTAAAATAGATGGCAATACTTTCGGATGTGCTTACGGTTGTATAGGCTAATGCAATATTACCCTGCCCGTCCATGGCCATACTGCCAGAAAAAGCATCCTTATTATTGTTGGGTGAGATGTAGGTTCCTTCCTGATAGATTTCCCATGGTGCATCATCGCCATATTGACGCATTTCGAACCAGCGGATACCTGCTAATTCTGCTGATGTTCCATCTGTGTCAACTACAAAGTTGAAAAGTGCTGTGTTATATCCTGGAAATCTGCGGTATTGTGCTTGCTGCATCACCGTAGCCTGCAGAATGTCAATATTAGGACCCGAAGGCTGTGGTCTGTTTGAAAATGAGCCCCCATCAAACACTGAAATAAAAGGAGTTGTTGGGATTTCTATTGCTTGCGAAATTTCGGAATTAGCAGGCGTTTCCCAATCGATATTTAAGGTCCAAAGCTTAATATGATCTTCTGAAACTCCACTCCAGGCGTCATCTTGCAGATATACAACTGTCGCGTTTCCGGCAGACGGAAGATCACCATTAGTAACATTAAAAAACTGTGGGCTGTAAAAGCCAGAGGTGCGAATTCCGGGTAGCGGGAAGCCCAAAAATTGTGGAGTTTCTCCTTCTAACACGACATCTCTTTCGATCACAAAAACTCGGTTGGTAGAACCGATATTGGCAGTTACATAATAACCATCTGACCAGATTGAGAATTTCGGGTAATCAGGAAATTGTCCTGTTGTGAGGCCTGTGGTATAAACATACCAATCATCATTTACAGGGTCAGGACCGGCCGAAATTGCAAAATTGAGGCCGTTGGGTGAAAAATCAAACTCTGTGATGATGTACCGGTCGGCGGCAGCATCGTACAACATAATAGGGTCGCCCGATGTATTGCCCGGAAAAATAGTGGCTAAAGAAGCAGCCGGTGTTAGTGGTTCACCATCTTTGTCGAAAATGCGAAAGCCTACATTCCATCCACCCAGGTAGTGGTTTGGGCCAACGGCTCCGGTTGGATCGCTGGGTGTATAACTCGAAACATTGGCATCAAAAACAATCAAGGGATCACGACTGGCTTTGCGGGCAACTTTAGTTTGTTGCGACACCAGTGGATCATCGCCTTTTGGTAAGCCCTTGCCAGGAACCGTCATATTAGCTCCGGCACGTTTGGGCTGACCCATACGCAAGGGTTCGTTAGGATCTTGCGCTACAAAAGTTCCATTTTGGATTTGTTTCGCAATACTCGGCACTACGCGGGGTGCCGGCAATTTAGTAATTAAACTTGGTGCTGATTTTTCGTTTTGTCCAATGCTGATTATTGGAAACAATAACGCGATTGTGAGATAAGTTAAAAATGATTTCATAAAAAATTGTAATAGGATAATGCCCGCAAACATAAACAATTATTTAGAATGACTTTAAATTATTAAAAAGTTCATGCCCGTTTAATTTGTAAACTTATTATTATATCATTGAATATCAAAAGAATAAAAAAAACACAAATTCAAACAAATTTTATACATTTAAATTGGAGTGGTCTTTAACATTCAAAACCATTCTTAAGGCATCCTTTCCGTCCTTGTAGTATTGTGATAATCGTTTGGCCGCTTCAAATCCTTTTTGCCGATAGAGTGAAACCGCTGCCTGATTATCGGTTCTTACTTCGAGTGAAATTTTTGAAAATCCTGATTTTGAAGCAATTTGGATAGCTTTTTCCACAAGTGAGGAAGCCAGACCTTTTCCCCTGAACTCAGGATGAATCGCAATTGCATATAACCTAAGTACAGTTACTTTTTTACGCTTAAGCAATATCATATAGCCTGCAATCCTTTCTTCGGCCATCGCTATTAGGAATGGATTTTGCGATTGTATGAGATAGCGCATTTGCCTCCTATTGAATGCATCAACTCCGAAACACTCTTGTTCAATCTGCAAGATTGCTGGTAAATGCTCCAATCGGGCTTCAGTAATAATTTCAAGAGCCATGGGCGTAATGTTTACGTTCAAGTCTATCTAAGAATTCCCTGATTATCAAACGATAGAGTTCGTCTCCCAGGATGGCATCCTCCACACCGTAATCTATCGAAGGATTGTCATTAACTTCTATGATTACTGATTTATCGTCAATTGCTTTCACGTCAACGCCATAAAGGCCTTTACCGATTGCATTGGCTGCATCGAGGGCATTTCTCAAAACATGTTTTGGTACTTTGTGCACCGGAACGGTTTCGAAAGAGCCGGTTTGGGATTTACCGGAATCGTTGTGATGGTAAATTTGCCAGTGTCCTCTGGCCATGAAATATTTACAGGCGAACAAGGGTGACCCATTCAAAATTCCAATCCGCCAATCGAAACTGGTTGGCAAAAATTCCTGTGCCAGAACGATAGCTGTTTTTTGAAACAGGACATCAAGAATTTTCTGATAATCTTCATCCGAAGCGGCTTTTCCCATGCCATGCGAAAATGAGCCATCAGGCACTTTTAAAACTATTGGTGAGCCTAATAGCTGTGTGATTTCGACCCAGCTGTAAGGATCTGATCTAAAAATCAATTCCGATTTTGGTGTTGGAATTTCTTCCTTGTCAAGCAACTCTTTCAAATAAACCTTATTTGTACATCTGATAATCGAAAGCGGGTCGTCAATAACCACCATATCAGCTTGTTGGGCTTGTTGTGCAAGCCTGTAGGTGATGTGATTAAGTGATGTCGTTTGGCGAATAAACAACGCATCATATTCCATCAGGCGGTGTGCTTCCTGAGCGGTAATCAGTTCAGCATTGATCTGTAATTTTCTGGCTTGGTTTATAAATTGGTTCAGGGCAGTTTTGTTACTTGGCGGGAGTGTTTCGTTGGGATCGTAAAGGATGGCCAAATCATAGCGCGAAGGTTTTTTACTGCGTGGTTGACGCCACACTTTTTTGCTAAAATTGTCCAGTGCCTGTGCAAACACATCTTGTTGATCATCAGTAAGATCATCTAGCCCTAAAGGTTTGATGTTTTCAATTTGATTCTTCTCTCTTACAGCAAACTGAACCCTAAGCATTGGACAGGGGTTTTGTTCAAAAACATATCGGGCTACCTTTTCCATAGTTGGTTCGGAGCAGGTTCCAAAAAAAATATCCAGCGAAACCTTGTCACCTTCCTGCTTGTTATTTGTCGTCAGCCATTTGTAGGTCAACTTTTGCATTTGATAATCGAGTCGCATCACCGCTCCCGATTCAAGCCTGTTGATCACTTCGATATCAGGCAGCACTTTGTGTCCGCGGGCCTGGGCCAACAAGGAACAATAATAACCCTCAGAATGATAATCCAGCTTATTACAAAGATTTATAACAAAAAAATGTTTCTGGTTAAGCTCCTGATTTTTTAGGTATTCACCTGAGGTTAAGATACTTTCGGTATCATAATAAGGTTTCCATTGGTCCAGTTCGTCCAGAATCAGAATTGTTGAAAGCATAATTATATCAAGAATTAGATTAAATTTTACCTATTAACCAGCTGAAGCCAAAACCAATGAAATAGTGATCTCCTGTAATTCCTGTTCCGGCATTGATATCTACTTGCAAATTTGGTTTTATAAGATAACTGAAGCCACCATCAAAGGATAACTCGAAGTCATTCAGTTGAACATAATTTCCGTAAGGTTCTACAAAAACGCCAAGTTTATCAGTGATGGTATAACCTAAGGCAAAACTATACATCAAGCTTAACTCTAGTTCTTCAAACCAATAGGCACCGAAATTAGAACCCAGATTCCATCGTGCAGCGAAATCCCAGCTGTGCAGGAAACGTAAACTCAAACCGAGTGCGTCTTCAGTAACTTCTGCAGAACCTGTTGGCACAAACACTTCGGCCAAAACTCCTGCCTGCGTTGCTCTTTCCGGATTTTCGCATACCTGGAATTTACCTCCTATGGTAAGATTGGAAAATCCGCTACCTTGCTTAAATTCCGACCAATTAGGCTTGTCATGTATTACAAAGGATTCAATTATTCTTAGCTCCACTTTTTCGGATAAACCATATCTCAATAACATAACAGGAAGGGAATTAACAGTAAACTCAGCTTTTTCTCCAGGATTTAACTTACTAAAATCCAAACCTGTTTCCACCTGAAAATAACGAGCTTCAACAGTTGCAACGCCATCACCGGCTCCCGGCCGATCCGAACTAAAGGACTGAGCCCTTAAATGGGTAGTTTGTAAACAGAAAATGAATAAAATGACCCCAATCAATTTCCTTATTTTCATTGTATTACATTTTTGTGCAGCTGTTTTGTAGCCGATTAATTTCTTAGCGAAGGTATAAATTTGAAAGCAACAAGCGACAGAAAACTGATGAAGTTATAGTATAATCTGATTGGATTAGAATCATTTTAAATAAGCCATGTTCATTTTCTGAAATCCTCAATATAAGAGTAAAATAAGTAAGTTTGCCTGCTAACTAAATTTCAATTTATATGAGTAATACAAAACCCCTCAAAGGCGGCGAATTTCTGACAAGGGATATTGAAGCAGAAGCCGTGTTTATTCCGGAAGAATTTGATGAAGAAACAAATATGATCACCGAGACCTGTCAGGATTTTTTGGAGACAGAAATTTTTCCAAATCTTGCCCGGATCGACAGTCAGGAAGAAGGTTTAATGGCATCATTACTCAAAAAAGCTGGTGAGTTAGGGCTTTTGGGCTTGTCTGTTCCTGAGGAATATGAGGGTTTTGAGCAGTCGTTTTTAACAGTAATGCGTGCCAATGAGGCTTTGGGTGCTGCTCACTCCTACTCTGTTGCTATTATGGCGCATACCGGTATTGGAACCCTTCCGATTCTTTACTATGGTACTGAAGATCAAAAAGCCAGGTATATTCCCAAATTAACATCAGGTGAATTGATGGCAGCTTATTGCCTTACCGAGCCTGGTGCAGGATCGGATGCCAACTCAGGCAGAACCAAAGCCGTACTTTCCGAAGATGGTAAGCATTACATACTGAATGGCCAAAAAATGTGGATTACCAATGGCGGTTTTGCCGATGTTCAAACTGTGTTTGCCAAGGTTGATAACGACCGTGTTTTAAGTGCTTTTATCGTAGAGCGTGCCTGGGATGGGGTAACGATGAATCCCGAAGAAAAGAAAATGGGTATCAAGGGTTCTTCAACCCGGCAGATTTTTTACAATGATGTAAAGGTGCCGGTCGAAAATATGCTGGGCAAACGGGGCGAAGGTTATCGTATAGCTTTGAATATCTTACACCTTGGCCGCATCAAGCTGGCTGCAACTGTTGTAGGAAGTGCCAAAAGAGCTATTTTACATGCTGTAAATTACGCTAACGAACGTAAACAGTTTGGCAAGACGATCGCCAATTTTGGTGCTATAAAGCATAAGTTGGCTCAACAGGTAGTTAAGACTTTTGCAACTGAATCAGCGGTTTACAGAGCAAGCAAAGATATTCAGGATCAGATTTATGAATTAAAAGCTGCCGGTCAGCCACATGGTAAAGCCAATATTGAAGGCGTTGCTGAATTTTCGGCAGAATGTGCCCTGCTCAAGGTTTATGGTTCAGAAGCACTTGACTATGTAGTTGATGAGGCTGTTCAGATATATGGTGGAATGGGTTTCTCTAGCGAAACACCGGTTGACAGAGCATATCGCGACTCCCGCATCAACAGAATTTTTGAAGGCACGAATGAGATCAACCGTTTACTTGCTGTTGACGCATTACTTAAAAAAGGAGCAAAAAGTGATTTCAACTTACGGGACTTGGCCAATGCAGCAGCTGCCAGCCTCGACAAACCGATTGCCCTAATTGGAAATTCATACTTTGAGGACAAAGTTGCCACCTTACAAAATTTGAAAAAAGCCATCTTGATGCTTATTCCTTCAATTACAGAAACTTTCGGCCGAAAAATTGCGGAAGAGGAAGAAGTGATGATGAACCTGGCTGATATGTTGATGCAGGTTTATGTGGCAGAGTCAACACTGTACAGGGTAAACAGGCTCGAAAAGATTAAGTCAGAAAGTGAAATGGTAGTTTACAGAGATATACTGGATATTTTGATTCACGATGTGGCAGCAATTGTTCAGAAATCCGGCTGGGATGCAGTGGTGAGTTATGCACAGCCCGAACAACAAAGCCTGTTTAGAGAAGCCTTGTATCAACATTGCCAAACCGCTGCATTCAATGTAAAAGAAGCACGCAGAAGGATTGCCGACAAATTGATCGAAGATAATGCTTACAAATTTTAGCTGATATTTTTTTCATCTTAATACGGACGTTTATGGATTATCTGTAAACGTCTTTTTTTTCTAAATTTTTGTTTTGATTTGAATGCATGTTTTTGTATCTTAGAAGCGTTAATAATACAAGCCAAATGAAACAAAAAATAATTCAGGAGTATATTGGTTCCCTGACCAAGGAAGAAACTTTGCGCTGTTTGGAAAGTGATCTGCTTATCAAAGACAGTTGTGTTCTGGAATCTGTGAATCCGTTCTTTGGGTATTATGCAGATGCTCCCGATGTACAAAAACCACAATATTTGTATTTTATGCTCGAAGAAGCTGTTGATTTTATGGAACTTCAAAGGATAATCCTGGAAGTGAATCTAAAATCGAAGGTTACGGTGGATGCAGTATGGGCTACGGTTACAGTTCCGAATAATGCAAAAATGCCGGCATTGCGTATTCGTAATCTGCCACAGTATGGCCAGATCAGTGTTTTACAGCAGCACTACCGCGAAGCCGGATTGCCTCTGAAAAAGCATAGCAAAGGAGTGACCTTGGATCATGCTGCAATCCATATCGAAAAATTTTTCTTTCTGGAAGAATTAGAGGGAGGCTTATTTTTTGATGCGCGACAGGCTCATCATGGTTACTTTATCATACCCAAATACATCAATTGGAATGAGTTTAAGCGGTTAACAGCCGAAGCTAAATACGATGTCAGTTTGCTGAATTTTGATGCTGCAACAGCCAGTTTATTCACAAGCAAGAACATCATTGAATTGGTTCGGATTTATCGTGAAGACATTGACACAGATAAGCTGAAAGCCATCCGCGACAGGTATTATCACATATTAAACCTCAAATAATCCGGCAGGATAAATTACTTCCTCCAAAAAAAGTGCATGAGCCGGAACGGAATATCCGGCAGCATTGCGGTTTTTGGCGAGAATAAGTGCTTCAAAATCTGTTGTGCTGCGTTTTTGCAGGCCTGCCTCAATGAGCGAGCCCACAATAGCCCTAACCATATTGCGTAAAAAACGATCCGCACTGATTTCAAACACCAGATGATGCTTGGTTTTTGTCCATCGTGCAAACTCGATTTTGCAATTATTGGTTTGTGTTTGCGTGTGTAATTTCGAGAAACTGGTAAAATCAGTATGCTTTAAAAGAATTCGGGCAGCTTCGTTCATCTGTTCTATATCCAGCTCGTGTGGAAAGTAGTAGGAATTCGGGTTGAATACATCTTTCTCTGTATGCAGGTAATAGCAGTACTTCCTGGAAATGGCATCGAAGCGGGCATGAAACTCATCCGGTACCTTTAATATTCTGAACACCACAATGTCGGGAGGTAAAAAACGATTCAGCTGCTTCCGGAAGTCTTCTGAATCTATTTCTTTCACTTCTGATTCAAGATCAAAATGTGCGAAAAAATTTTTGGCATGAACACCTGTATCCGTGCGGCCACAGCCCATCAAACTGATTGTTGTGCCAAGTTTCAGACTGAGACATTTTTCGAGCTCTGCCTGCACAGTATGTGCATTTTCCTGACGTTGCCAGCCATGATAGGCACTGCCGTTGTATGCCAGATGTATAAAGTATCTCACTGGATTTTTGAGGCAAATGTCGGCAATTTTCTACAAATTTTCTTCATTCTGTGAATCGGGCTGTTGGCCTAATAATTCAGATTTTTTCCTTGCATTATCATGCTTGCCTTCATTTCTTTGAGCTGCTCACGTTCAGAATGGGTTAGGGCAAAAGGATTATCTTTCAACAGAAGCAGGTTAATTTGCTTTAGTTCCAGTAATTCCCATGGAAACTGGCCAATAAGATTTTGCTGAAGATCAAGATCAGTTAGCTGAGTTAAACTACTCAGATCAGGAATGTCAGATATCGCGTTAAAGCTTAAATCAAGGCGTTCGAGCTGAGTCATATTGGCTATCCAGGCCGGAAACACAGGCAAGCTGTTGTGATGAACATAAAAATAACGCAGTGATTTGAGTTGTTGTATTTCTCCGGGAAGAGATTCCAACTGGTTATAAGCCAGGAAAAGTTGTTTGAGTTGGGTCAGCTTTTTGATTTCGGAAGGAATTGCAGTGAGCTGGTTGTGGTAAAAATCCAGTTCCTGCAGATTGTGCAGTTCAAAAATCTGAGGAGGGATTACTTCAAAATTATTCTCATAAAAAACCAGGCTTTTCAGATTTTTCAGTTCCGAAAAGTTCTGTGGCAAATCACTCAAATTGTTTTTCCCCACATTCAATCGTTCAACGCCTTGCATTACTGCAATGTTTTCGGGCAATTCAGTGATATTGTTTCCTCCCACCAGCACACGTTTTACATGTGCCAGTCTTCTGGCAGTCCGCTTGTTGAAGCGCAAATTGTTGTGGTTGAGGTTGATTTCCTGCAGGCTGTCGAGACGTTTCACAAAACGTGGCACACGCTTGATTTTATTATCCGAAAGATCAAGTACTTTAAGTTGTTTTTGTCTTTTGATAGCCGCCGGAATCCTTTTAAGCTTATTTCGGTGCAAGGAAATCACTTCGAGACTATCGAATGCAGGCAATCGCATTTTTTTGAGCAAATTACTCTCGGCTTTTAGGCTGAATAGTGTGTTTTTTTTCAAGTTTTTTAAGTTCAGCTTTGTAAAGGAATTGCTTGAGAGATCAAGCTTTTCAATGGCATTGAAAGCTGCAAGATCCGGTAGCGCATGCAGTGCTGTATTGCGGGCGTTCAAAAAGCGTAAACTGTCGGGGTGTATGGTATCCAGATGCAACATTAGCTTTTGTTGATTTTCCAATGCAATCTGCTCCCATCTTTTTTGCATGGCCAAAAAAGCAGAGTCTTTTTTAAAGTGTTCAGCCTCAGTTGGAATTTGGGCAACTAAACATCCCGAAATGTGAATGAATATCAGACATATAAGGTTCCGCATAATTCTTTTTAATCCTATAACTAAGGATTTAGTTGTTTTAGTATAAGTGGACTGGAAAAAATGTTGAATTTTAGGTTAGAAATATATCAAACCAATGTGAATAGTTTTATCCAGTGAATCACAAGAACAAGCAAACGGAATGATGAGCATCTAAAACATTTTAGTGGTGTATGCGCTAGTCTCTTTGTACCTGTCCGCGATAATAGGAAAAGTAAATACCAAACAAATTCATCACAGAAAAAATGATGAATCCGGTCCTTATAATATCGATAAATTGCTGGTCATCAATATTTTTTAAAATCTGATTGCCAATAGTCATCGAAAACAACACTGCCACAACTGTCATACTAACAATTTGTCCGATCACCCGTCCGGTGGCAGCAGTTCCGGAGGCAAGCCCATATTGGGATCTGTTCACTGCACTCATGATGGTGTTCATATTGGGGGAGGAAAACAAACCAAAACCTGAGCCAAGCCAGAGCAAATTGACGACTATGAGCCATACCGGTGTTGATGCATTCACAAAGGCAAATCCGATTAAGCCGAGCGTGCAGATTACCATACCAATTGTTGTGAGAAAACGGGGTTGAATGCGATCGGAAAGCCTTCCGGCCAGGGGCGAAAACAATGCCATCATGATAGGCTGAGAAACCAGTATCGTCCCTGCTTCGCTCGGACTTAATGCTTTAATTTTTTGAAGATAAATGCTTAAGAGAAATACTATGGCAAAAGTTGCGCTGTAATTAATGAGCGAGGCCAGATTAGAAAAAGTAAAAAGTCTGTTTTGAGTGAAAAGCCTGGTATCAATAACCGGAAACTTAGAACGGGCTTCTAAAAGCCAAAAACCAATTAAAGCCAGAACTCCAAGTATCATAATCCACCAGCTTTGAGGTAAATTGGAAGCTCCGTAAATCAGTGCTACCAAACCCGACATAAAAAGCACGGTACCTCTTAAGTCGATCTTTTTTAGCCTGGCGTTCGGCTCATCTTTGCCCAAAAACAAAAATGCCAACATGCTTGACAGAACTCCCAGTAAGGAGGCTACATAAAAAACAGAACGCCAGCCATAGAGCTGTGTCAGCATTCCTCCGATAAACGGTCCGGAAGCCAATCCCAGATATACGGCAGAAACAGAAATTCCGAGCACTTTTCCACGGCTTGATTGCGGAAAAGCCGATACCAAAATTGCCGGCCCTGTGGTGCTGGTGAGCGCGGCTCCGGCACCCTGCAAAAACCTGAAGAATATCAACCACCATCCGGAGGGCGACAAACCGCTGGCTATTGAAAACAGGGCAAATAACAATACCCCCAGTTTAAACATTCTTTTTACACCGGTAAGATCAGCCCATCTGCCGGCCGGCAACAAAAACATCGCATTCGACAATAAAAAAGACGTTATTACCCAGCTTAAGGCAATGGCATTCATTTCGAATTGCGCTTCAATGGCTGGCAGTGAGATGTTTACTGCCGAGATCAAAAAAGTCCCCATAAAAGAGGTTACGGCAACAATAGCAATTATTGAGACTTTCGAACGGGCTTGCATAGCTGCTTATTCAAGAATCATTTTTTGCCGAAACACCTGCTTGGCCGATTTAACTTCAAGGAGGTAAACACCACTTTTCCAGTGGGTTTTCCGTGGAACAATAAGCTCATATTCAAAGAATTGACTGTGAATCACCTTTCCCGAAAGATCATAGATAGTGAGATGTTTGAGTGTTTTATCTTCGTCTAAACCATTGATATTTAAAACATCTTTTACCGGATTTGGACTAATGACCAAATGATCATCCATTGTATTCTCAGCGACATTCACATATTGCGATACCACCACATTATCTATCAAAAGCGGATTGCCATAAAAACTCACTGTTTCAAAAGCAATGCGCACATCCGACATACCTGCCCATTGGCTCAGATCAATTGTATTACATTCTGATCCCCAGCCATTGCCACACCAGTCTGTTGTTTCTTCCGGCCAAAAGGTTTCTTCAGTTGGGAGCCTGGTAGCAAAACTTCCTTCACCATCTTCGCCAAATGTAGCAATACGTTCCCAGCTTTCACCGCAATCGCTTGATATTAAAATAATTAATGAATCAGTGACTTGTGTGTGATCAGCATTTTGAGCATAGGCATGATCAAAGCTCATATAAGCTGTAGATAAATTACTCAGATCAAATGGCTTGGAAATCAACCGGTCGCGTTGCAGGATCGAATAATAGGTTCTAAAATTAACTCCAGCAGCAACGGCACCAGTATTGCCACTCACATTAAATAATTCCCATGTTTGGCTATTATCCGGGTTTTCTATCATCCACGATCCTTCAGAAAAATTCCATGATTCAAAATTTTCCTGAAAATGCCCTGCTTGTGCCCCGATTGTGAGATAATCTTCAAAAACTATTTCATCTTCACCATATTCGTTGCTCACCACCAAACTTACATTGTATTGTCCTTCTTCCAAAAACCTGAGAATTGGATTTTTATCATTTTCGTCTCCCTCCACAAACTCGTAAGTCTGCGGTTCAAAATACCATTCCCAATCATCTGGTATTCCGGTAGATGTATCGTAAAATCCTATTGTATCATTCACACAGGCCACCTTAACATCTGAGGTAAAAGCGGCTGCCACCTCACCCGGGAAATCAACCTTAAAAGTCATCGTTTCGCCAACTGGTGAAATATCATAAATAGTAATTCCACCCAGGCTTCCATTCTGCAGAAACGCATAAGGATTGCTGAAATCAGTGAATTCGGATCTACCATAATTTTCTCCAAAAACTGCATCATTCAGGTTGCCATCAGCTGAAGGGTTTCCTCCCGGCCTGAAGATGTAAACCTCATCCGGCGGGCCTTGGGCATTTCCATTGCCTGCATTGGTGTTGATGCGATAAATCAACATACCAGATTTGGGGAGGGTTTCATCAAAAGTGCCTTCTTTTTTACGATATTCCAACACAAAATATTCTGAGGAAGAATTTTGCGAAGGGATCCGCCAGGCATTATTCTCATCCGATTGTAAAGGGTTTAGTGTATAAGTGCCGGTTTCAGTAATCCAGGGGATGGTTTCGATCCAGCCACCATATTTCATCTTCATAAAAGCATTCATATATTGTGGTGGATTATTGTTGGCTGCCATGATGTCCCACGGACCAACCGGCGTAATGCTGTTATCCACGTAGCGATACAGATCAGGTGCACTTAAGCTGTGATACAACTCGTGACATAACACCCCTACTCCGCTGCCCGAAAGGCTTGTTTCGAGTTGAAAATTGTAATCATGGACTTTTTTTCCATTGATATAAACATCCTGCGAATAAAGACTCCAGCGATGTGGCCAAAGTAATGTTGACCAGGCAGTTGTGCCACCACGGATGATGAAAACCACATTGTCAACCCGATTATCGTTATTGTAATCCAGATTCAGGTTTGCCGGAACCGGGGAATTTATATTTATCCATTCCACCGCATTGACCAACAAGGTGTGCTCCCTGTTAGTTCTTTCGTTATCATTTGTATAGCCATCGGGATTACTAACAGCATTGTAAGGCATATAATAATTTCTGGGATGCTCGTCCTGAAAAGAAAGCACAAATTCGTCCGGTGGGACAGGATAAAAATAGGAACGCAGATTTAATTGTCCATACGAAATCTCTTCAAAATAATTCAGTACCGAATTAGCATTGGGATTTGAGTTATTAAAACGATTGTAATTAAGCAAAGTATCAGATAAAAATTCATCCTGGTCAGCAAAGCGGATGTAAATCACCAGGTTATTAAAATCTCCTATCGCCCGATCATAATTTCGGTCAGGCTCAACAAAACGCATCTCCTGTTCCATGTACTTACGGATAGCTGTTCGTTTTTCGGCACTGATAATATTTCCAGGAGAGAGGTGCGTAGTTGAAGGGTCAACTATTCCAACCTGAAATGAAGTCGGAATGAGTTGATCATCAAATAGTTCGGCATAATAATAAAAACCATCAGTTTCACTTTGAACAATGGTGTATCCTGCTGCATCATGCAACCAGTTATAAAACTCATCACCTGTTGCCAAAAGATTTAAAATACTGCCATCAGGTTGTGTTACTGTTACGGGCTGATCCTTGAGCCAGGCCGC
>JAQVGO010000169.1 GCA_028696715.1 Bacteroidales bacterium | reverse complement strand
TTAAAAAAAATGCCAGTTAATAAAAATCAAAACTGGCATTTAATTAATTGGTTTTTACCTTATTATTTTCCTGTTGCCTTTAGAATTTTATAAAATATTTCAGTGTTATCATAAACACCGGTAAAATATTCTGAACCAGGTCCATAAGCAAAAACTGGTACAGTTACAGAAGTATGATTTCCGGTACTAAAATTAAATCTTACGCTGGAGTAGTCTTTTTCTCTTCCATTGATTATTGTGAGTCCGCCGGTTTCATGGTCAGCTGTGATGACTACCAGTGTTTCACCATCCCTATCTGCGAAGTCAATAGCAGCTTTAACAGCATTATCAAAGTCAATCATTTCCGTAACAAGGTATGCCGAGTCATTTGCATGGCCGGCCCAATCTATCTGACTGCCTTCGACCATCATAAAGAAACCTTTTTCGGCTTGTTTTGACATCGTCTCCAATAATTTAGCTGAACCTTTTGCTAAATAATCAGAACGTCCGTCTTTAATAGCATCAGGATGTTCGTCAGCTGTAAAAACAGCTGCGTTGTTTGATGTATTAAATTGTGCATCTTCAAATGCATTAAAAAACTGCCAGCCTTTTGCAGTCATTTCATCCAGAAGGTTTTTATTGTCTTCGCGGTCAACAAAATGCTTGCGGGCGCCTCCAATAAAATAATTGAGGTTTTCCGACTCTGCAATATCTTTAGCTATTGCTTCATAGTTGTTGCGATTGATGTCTTTGGCTACAAAACTAGCTGGAGTGGCGTGTGTAATACCGCAACTAACAACAATGGCAGTTTGTTTTCCGTCTTCAGCAAACAACTCAAGCATACTTGGAACGGCTGTGCTGTCGGCTTTCATGCCAATCATGCCGTTATTGGTTTTGAAGCCGGTGGCTATGGCAGTACCACCTGCACCGGAATCTGTGATACGTTTATCGGCCGAATGTGTTGTAATGGTACCACTAACAGGAAGTTTACTCATTGCCAGCTGTTTACCAATCGCATTTTCTGTTCCTTCAATTTGTGCATAACTCATCCCGTCACCAATCATTAAAATGATGTTTTTTGCGGGTTTTGTTGTGTTTTCTCTGTGCGCTTTATCAGTTGCAGGTGTTGTGCAGCTGTTAAGGATGAATAAAAACGAAAAGCCCAGGTAAAAGGCAAAGCGATTCAATTTCATGCTATTTAAGCTTTTAGGTTGATAAGTGTTATTTCGGGAAGTATGCCAATACGGCCAGGGTAACCAATGGAACCCAATCCGCGATTGACGTATAATTTTTGATTCGTTTCAGTATTTGTGTATAGGCCTGCCCATTCTTCATACATATATTGTGCAGGGCTCCATTTGATACCCGGAATTTCTATGCCAAACTGAAAGCCGTGAGTGTGGCCAGCCAGCATGAGGTCGATATCTTTGTGTTTTTGTGTAACTACTGCATTCCAGTGACTGGGATCGTGCGAAAGTAATATTTTTGCCTGCACCTGTCCAATTCCTTTGGATGCTTTCAAAATATCGCCATAACGTGGGAAACGATTGTTTTTACTCCAGTTTTCAACACCAATAATCGCGATCTTTTCAGAGTCTCTGGCTAAAATCAGATGTTCATTACGTAAAAGTTTCCAGCCAATTTCATTGAAAAAGTCAAAGAGCTGATTCATGTTTTCCTGTTTAGCTGCACGACTAGGCCAATTGAGGTAGTCGCCGTAATCATGATTCCCTAAAATGGCTGAAACGCCATCCTTTGCGTTTAACTTTGAGAGGATATTTTTAAATCCGAAAGCTTCGTCTGTTCTGTAGTTCACAAGATCTCCCGTAAAAACCACTAAATCAGGTTTAAGTTTATTCACCTCCTCAACGGCTTGTTCAAGAGCCGATTTATCAGCCCAACCACCGAGATGAAAGTCAGAAAGTTGAACGATACGATAATCATCAAAAGCATTTGATTTCAAGCCTTTTAATCTTACATCGATTTCTTTGATACTAAACTGATGTACCCATTTGAACATGCCCGTAAACATAGTTCCGATGATCAGACCTCCTGTTGCAAGTGCTGTATCTCCGATGAATTTTCTTCTATTGATTCGTTTTGTGTCGTGATTGGTTTGGTTTAATCCAAGTTTTTTAAAGTAAAAGATGCTACGAAATAATCGAAAACCGAACTGAATGACCTCCCAACTCAAAAGCAATATTCCGGGGATGATTTTTCCGATATATACAGCGAAGATTCCTCCAAAAAGATAAACCCTGAATAGCTGATTCCATTGACTTTGCGGGACAATTATATTGGCTAACATGCTAAGTGACAAAGCGATTAACGGCGACCAATAAATTGCTACAACTAAGTATTTCAGCATTTTGTTGTAAGTAAAAATCCTGTCTCTTACTCTTGTCCACAAATAAAAATCAAGTAGTAAAAGTGCTATAAAGAAAGGGTAGCGAACAAGATTTTTGGGATAAATTAGCCAGGTGAGCATAAAGCCTGCGAGCAGAAAGAGACCCACAGCCCCAATAATGTACCAATTTTTTAATTTCATAAGCGGGGCAAAATTAGTTAAAAGTACTGTGGTGGAATTCTTTACTTAAAGATTTAACGAAATTTTCAATTTAGATTAAAATACAAATTACTATAAGTGAGTAACAATCAGATAAATATCATGAATTTTCACTTTTATGTAAATAATGTTTGCAGATAAAACAGGAAAGCTTAATTTTGCACCTCCAATTCGAGTAGATATAACACGAGTTGACAAAGTTTTTTCATTTCACCAACCGGAGAGGTGGGTGAGTGGCTGAAACCAACAGTTTGCTAAACTGTCGTACTCGATTAGGGTACCGGGGGTTCGAATCCCCCTCTCTCCGCCACGGGGCATAGCGTAGTCCGGTTAGCGCGCCTGCTTTGGGAGCAGGAGGTCGCAGGTTCGAATCCTGCTGCCCCGACAAACAAAAAGACTACCATAGAAAAGTGGTAGTCTTTTTTTTTATTGAATGAATTTCCAAGAAGGTCAGGTTTTCCGGTTAGCGCGTCCCGATTTTAGAATCGGGAAGGTCGCAGGTTCTTCCGCCCACTGCGGAATGCTGCCCCGACAAACAAAAAGACTACCATAGAAAAGTGGTAGTCTTTTTTTTTATTGAATGAATTTCCAAGAAGGTCAGGTTTTCCGGTTAGCGCGTCCCGATTTTAGAATCGGGAAGGTCGCAGG
>JAQVGO010000168.1 GCA_028696715.1 Bacteroidales bacterium | reverse complement strand
TAGCATTCGAAAATGATTTAAGTCGATTTGTTCAAGGAATGACTTTTTGGTTCTGTAAATCATTTCAACATGCAAAGTAAAGTTAAAGCATGTTTGGAATCAATTCGTGCTGTATGGTATTTTAACTCATGCTTTAGTAAGTGCAGGCACTTAGTCAGGCTTAGTACTGCCTCGTATTTTGTTCAGAATCAGCCTGAATATCGCTATACTTTTAGGTTTAATGATGTAGTTTTGCAACATAGAATGGCACGCGGCATTAATGCTTTACTACTTATGCGTATTAATTTTCACAGTTTCATACAGTTGTTGTTGATCCTCACTCTATTTGCCTCCTGCGCATCCGAAAACAGGCTTGATGAGGAAGCTATGAATATTTCAGCAGCCGAAGCAGATCAGCGGTATAACTACATTCACAAGCTTATCTACGACAATCCGCTTGAAGCCCGCGAAGAGGCACTCCGAATCCTTGAAACGCTTAAGCCAAACGATTATATTTCGGAGATAATACTGCTTAAACATATCGGATCGTCCTACGTTTTCGAAACCAACAATTCAGAAGCTGTTAAGTATTACAATCAGGCACTTGCAATTGCCGAACAGCATGAAGTGTGGGCTGAGGTGGCGCATATTAATAATAATCTGGGAGTGATTTTTAACGAGATAGCCAACTACAAGATGGCTTATATTCATCTGGTTGAAGCACTTAACTATTACGATATTGCCAGACTCACACATAAAAAGACAGGAGCTTACAACAACATTGGCATCATTTATATGAATCTGCGGAATTACGACAAAGCCCTTTCGTATTTCGAGCAGGCAACAGACACCTCCTTCACGCCGGGGGATACCATTTTGGTGATTTCTGCGCTTAATAACATTGCCTTGTGCTACAATTCAAAGGAGAATCCTTCCGAAGCACTCCATCATCTCGAACGAGCCATCGAGCTTTCGAAAAAAGTTAACAATAAATACGGACTGTGTATTTCCTATCAGCTGATGGGTAATGTTTATTTGAAACTCGATCAGCCTACCGAATCATTGGAGGCCTATTCCATGAGCCGCGATATCGCCAACGAAGGCAATTTGTCGTATCAGCTTGCGCTGGCACGGCTGGGCCTCGGACAGGTTTATCTGCGAACAGGCAAGCAGGAGGAAGCTTTCAAAATGGCTTTTGAGGTGCTCAATATGGCTAAAGAGCACGAAAGCCTTACGCTCGAAAGTGATGCCCACCAACTGCTCTCAGGGATTTATGAACAAGAGAGCGATTTTAAAAACGGACTGTTTCATTATCAGAAACATATTAGCACGCAACAGGAGGTGATTAATCAAACCGTGATACATCAGATCTATGATGTGGAGCTTAACTACCTGAATCAACTTAACAAAATGCAGCAGTTGGAACTCGAGAAAAAAGAACTTTCGATAAGCAAAAAGAATAACCTGCTGTTTTTTATCTCACTTACTTTTATTATGTTGTTGGTGGGATTATACCTGATCTATCTTAATCACCATCACCGGCAGGAGGTGAAGTTTCAGCGGACAGTGATCGAGCTAACGGAGAAAAAATCGGATGCAGCACTCGAAGCAGAGATAAGAGAGCGCAAAAGGATCGGGCAGGAGTTGCATGATAGTTTGGGACATTTGCTTTCTGTTGCAGGACTTCATGCCAGTGTGCTTCAGAAAAGAAAGAATCTTTCGGTCACCAAAAAAGATGAACTGCTCGAAGCTTTGATGAGAACAATCGACGATGCCTTTGATGAAGTGCGCAATATTTCACATAACCTGGCTCCCTCCTTATTATCTGAGCATGGCCTGAAAGGAGCACTCAAAAGTATCTCTGACAAAGTGAATCAAAGCACAAGGCTTACGATGAGTTTTGATACCTTTGGTTTGAACGGAAAAATGGATAAACTAATCGAGAATACGCTTTTCAGAACCATACAGGAAATCGTGAACAACACCATCAAACATGCCGAAGCCAGTCAGTTGTTCATCCAGATTACACAAGGCGAGCATGAAATCACCCTAATGGCCGAAGATAACGGAAAAGGATTTGATACGGCTGCCATTGAGCAGCTGGCAAGTCATGGCCTTTCGCATATGAAATCGCGCATCGAGAAGCATAACGGAACAATGCACATCGACTCCAATACCCACAGAGGCACAATCATTAGTATTTTAATCCCGCTAAAAGAAAGCACAGCATGAAGAGCAAGCCTATCAGAGTATTAATAGTTGACGATCATCAATTGATGGTAGAAGGATTGAAGTCGCTGCTCGAGGATGAGGACGATATTGCCTTTGTGGCTGGGGCCAATTCGATGGCTGAAACGCTGAACTTTTTGCAAAACAATGAGATAGACGTGATTTTGATGGACGTCAATATGCCGGATGCCTCTGGAATTGAAACCACCGAAAAGGTTAAAGCCGGCTTTCCGGAAATAAAGGTGGTGGCATTAACCATGCACGAAGACATTGCCGTGATAACCAAAATGATCAAAGCAGGGGCATCAGGCTATATCCTGAAGCGCACCAATATGAACGAAGTGGTGGAAGCCATTCGTGTGGTGTATAACAATGGCCGCTATCTGAGCAATGTAACACAAAAAATCATCATGGATAATCTGGGAACTGCCGCCGGACAGGATGAGTTGATGGAGGATTCAAAGCCGATCCTTTCTTCACGCGAACTGGAGGTGCTCAACCTGATTGCCAGGGAGTATAATAATGCGCAGATTGCCGAGCAACTGTTTATCAGCGAGCGAACTGTGGAGGCGCACCGCAGGAATATTTTTATTAAAACAGAAACCAAATCAATTGTGGGGCTGATCAAATACGCCATAAACAAAGGATTGATTGATGCCTGAAAATTGGTAATGAGCTTGGAAGTGTTTTGAGATCAGTGCATTACAGCTAAAATTCCTTTAGCCTTTTACAAAGGCCAAGATCAATGTGTAAAAGTAGTTTTGTAAAATTTGTTCGTAACAATAAATTAGACAGAATTTGTGGTAAATGTGATTGTGTGAGCATACAAAAACAGCGGGCTGCCACTGTAATAAATCGATTAGCATTTTAGCGGGGTTTCTCTACCTTTGCGACTTAAAATCCAAAACCATGCAATGGGCTGATATTGTTGCGCTGATCGTTTCGGGAGTTTTTGTGGGGTTTATCAACACGCTTGCGGGTGGGGGTACCATTATTTCCCTTA
>JAQVGO010000167.1 GCA_028696715.1 Bacteroidales bacterium | reverse complement strand
TGCTCAAGCCCATTCATCAATTTGTTGCCCACAACGAAAATGCTTTATACGATGGCGTTTCAAAATTTCAATGGCATGAGCTGTTTACCGTTGACCAAACTTTTGCCATTGATGCCGTGGTAAGCGGCGGCGCCTTCACCCATTCGCATTATGTGGCTCTGCGCACCAAAGACGCTATCGTTGATCAGTTCAGGGATCGCTTTGGTGCCCGGCCTTCCATCGACGTGAATAATCCTGATTTGCGTATCAGTGTGCATATTGCCGAAAATCAGGTAAGCCTGTTGCTGGATAGTTCAGGCGAATCGCTGCATAAAAGGGGATACCGCACCATGGTGGATAAGGCACCGATCAATGAAGTACTGGCGGCCGGACTAATCTTGATGACAGGTTGGCAAGGCGATCGCAATTTTGTGGATGCCATGTGTGGCTCGGGTACTATTCCTATCGAAGCAGCCATGTTTGGCATGCAGATACCGGCCGGATATTACCGTAATTCCTATGGTTTTATGCGCTGGAAAGATTATGAGCCAGCACTGTGGGAAAGCGTGAAAAGCACTGCTGATGAACAAATTCGGGAAATGGAAGGCCATATCCTGGGCTCAGATCACTCGGCCAAGGCTGTTGAGATTGCCCGTGCCAATGTGCGCAATGCTCACCTGAATCACGATATTCAAATAATCAAAAAAGATATGGAGGCCTTGGTGCCGCCCGAAGGTGGTGGCATTTTGCTGATCAATCCGCCCTATGGCGAAAGGCTGGAAGAGGAAGACCTCACCGCTTTGTATAAAACGATTGGCGACAGCCTCAAAAAGCAATTCAAAGGCTATAATGCCTGGATCATCAGCAGCGATTTTCAGGCCATGAAGATGATCGGGCTAAAACCCTCAGTCAAGAAAACCGTTTTCAACGGACCGCTCGAATGCCGCTATATGCGTTTTGATATTTTCGAAGGCTCCTACAAACAAATGAAAACCGAAAAAGCTGAAAAGCGCAGGGAGTGAGAGTTCATTTTTGAGAGGTAGTTAGGGTCTGCTGAAAAAGTCTGTCGTATGCCAGATTCGAGGCGACAAGACGAAGATGTATCGATATACTTCGAGTCGCAGGCAACACAGAAGATGGCGTGCGACAGGCTAGCCAACACATTGTTGTTAACATTTTTAAAATCAGAATAGGCTTTAACGAAGTAGCTTGATTCAAATATTACACTGTACTGCAAGGATTTTAGATGATTTCTAATAAAAACCTTGCGGAAACCACAATACAATAAATGGCAACTTAAATTATATCAATGTGTTAGGTGTTTTTTAGCAGACCCTAGTTAACAAGCTCAATCCCTTTTAGTCATAATGGCGCTGTTCAATTGGAATTTGCTTTATTTTCTTAATATTATCGATAATTTTAAGAAGCGTGAGTTTCAATTTTTCTTTTTCAGGTGGTTCACCCCAAAACATATCATCTAACTCCCAATCCTCTGCTTGTAATATTTCTTTGGTAAGTTTTTCTGCTTTATCAAGGTATTCGGTTTCATTTTTACAAATACCAGATAATAAGCCATAATGCAAAGTTAAATCATGCGTCAATTGCTCTGCTTCTCTTAAAATTCCGTTATATGCCTCTCTTGATAAATCGTCTGTATCCATAGGTGTGCTATTTTTTTAGTGACATTCAGACCTTCCGACCTTCAGCCTTTGCTTTAAAATCAATCGTCTTGGTTTACTCAAATCGCATTAATTCAACGAGTTGTATAAAATAGTCAGTTGACCAGATAGCTAATGCTTCTGGGCGTTGAACAAATGGTCTAACGTCTGCCAACACATGATCGATATTAGTTTGCCTAATCTTTTCTATAAGCATTGCCTTAAACTGCCTCGTGCTCAGTTGTTCCTCACCGGCCAAACCTGTCTGCATGGCTCTTTGGTTAAAATGTTCCAGATTGAATACTGTGTTATGTCTTACAAACCACTCAAAATCAAACCAGTCGCGACCCTTTACCCGGTTTTTCCAATTCCGAAAAAGAAAAGCATGCATCTTTCCGGCATACAGATCAGATAGTGAATAGCAACGAGTCATAAACGAAAATGGCAGCAACAAAAGTTTGTGTTCGGTTATAAAGCCTAATGGGGGATTGGTGTCCACTTCTATCTTTATTTTAATGCTGCGGTCTGTTGTAAACTTTAGATCGTAAACTGCTGTCGTATCCTTCAAAAAGGCCGACTCTACCTGACTAGCACTTTTCTTTTCCTTTTTGGTAATTATTACTTTCCTGCCCAGGGTTTCAAACTCCTCAGTGATAGCACTGAAGTAGTTTTCAAGCTTAAATGTACGCTCTGGCTGTAACAAAGAAAAGTCCATATCCTCAGAAAATCGTGGCAAGCCATAAAAAATACGCAAACATGTGCCCCCATAAAAAGCTGCCTGACTGAAAAATCCAGCCCGGTATAGTGCCGCAAGCGTTATTTGCTGCATCACCTGGTGAGTGGCATTCAGTAACTCATCGGTTGATTGCGCTTTGTATTGCGAAAGCATCTGATCAAAAACATTCATGAGCTTAGATATTTTAGGAGGTGCATAAGTTCATTTTTTTTTCTTCCCACTTTCAGGCACTGGCTAATAATCTTTTTATCAAAAGGTTTAACAGCAGAAAAATCAATCCTTAAATCCTCCGTTAGAAATTCTGAAATAGCCTTTACAGATTGTAATCGAACGCCACGGGAAGCAAGTATCATATCACAAACAGCCTTTTCAGGCGAAGCCATTAGCCAGGCATATGCCTCTCCAACCTGCTCAAAACGAAGGCCAATACTGAACCAGGATTCAGGCATGGTCAGGAAATCAAAAGAACCGATGGGAGTTGAATATTGCTTGGCTCGTTTTGTTGTGATCGACCGTGTAAGATGCACCCTCTCCGGAATCATACCGTAATACGAAAGGGCGGTTTCTAATGATACATACGAAAGACCATAGAGGTGATTAGCCACCAGTTCCTTCGAAAGTTTTTGCTCGCTGATTGATGAGGCAACAACATACAAACCCCTTTTTAAACGAATCAATGCTCCATCCTTCACAAGATCAGCAATCTTATCCTTGGGCGATTTGTAGTGTGCAAAAACATGCACCAGTGTATCATAAGCAATAGGAATAACACCAAATTGTTTGAGTTCTCTCATCCTTGATTAAGGTATTGAATAGTACAAATATAGTTAATTTCGCATG
>JAQVGO010000166.1 GCA_028696715.1 Bacteroidales bacterium | reverse complement strand
TCTTCATTCATTAAGGTGTTGGCATCAAGACCTTGATAAACATCACCTTTAAATGCAAAAACTGCTTCTTTCAGTTGTTGATCACTCAGGTTTTTCCACTGTTGATACCGTTCATAATTCAGCCGGGCCAGATCATCGCTGATATGCATAAGCTTCGACAAATCCTTCGGTTGTTTCTTGCTTAGAATAGCAGCTATTTTGTCTGCTTCTGATTTAAAAAATGGCTGACTTGAGGGTAGATTACTAAGATAAGTGTTGAAATCCAGCGTTTTGGCTGGTGAGATTAATATGTACATTTCACGTTATTTTAAAACCTGAATGGGTCTGTTGCAAAGCCATCGCCTATATTGTATGGGGATGTACCAAAAGGAGTGAATGGTTGTTGAAATTCGTTGTATAAAAAGTTGCCTGAGTTCCCGTTTCTATAGTTGAATGAAGCATTAATTTGCAAATTATTGGTAATCCTATAATTCATATAAAGCTGAAAACCTCTGGCATTGAAATCTGGTGTGTTGCCTTTTCTTTGTATAATCGTTTGCTGGTCAGTTTGTTTCCATGCAACGCCACTTAATCGTAAGTTTGGATTTACCTGATAGCTTCCTCCGGCATACCAAAGCATATAATTTGCATCGATATGATCTACTTTCCAGCTTCCTTCTTCATTTAATTTAAACTGATTGAGGTTTTGAATCCAGGTTTGTTGTACGCCTGCAAAAGCTGTGAAATTTTTTGATAATTTGTAATTGATTTGAGGATTAATTCTCTGATAATAAGTGCCTTTTTTGCTTAAGTAAGCTGATTGAAATCCCGCTTCCAGATTCACAAAGACTTTAAACTTTGATCTTTCGACATGTTTTTGGTCTTTAGCAAGCTGCGAAATTTCTAAAGGTTGAATGCTTCGAGCTATTTGAGAATACGCATGTAATCCAATCCCTGAAAGCAGAAGCACAAGGATGAAAGGAATTATTTTGTTCTGACCAATCTCAATCATAGTTTTATTATTTCTGATGTATATTCGGGGATATCAAAAAGGTTTCGTCCGAAAATGAGGCGATTCGCTCCATGAAATCTGATTCGGTAAGGTAGTATCGGGTATGTTTTTCGGTAAGTTCGATCGAAATGATTCCAAGCAGGATGAAATCTACCAGGATGGCTTCGGCATGTCGCTTTTTAATCCCGGTAAGTTGTATAAATTCATCAAGACTAATTGTTTGATATTCATTTAAATAACGAAGAAGTTGCATTTCGGTTTCTGTTATTGAAATCTTGACTGCAATTTTCTGTTTCTCTTTTTTCCAAACTTTAAGCATCACCGGTGTTGCCAGAAGGTTTTGGTCGCCAACACGCACAAAGATCTTGTAATTGTTGTTTTTGTCAGGGGCTTTGTGTTTTAGCTTTTTGTTTTTGGGCACAACTACTTCCAACACTAATTTGCCGTTGATGTTCCATTCTTTGGTTGTGAATTGTACTTCTGGCTGGCAATATAGCTGTGCAGCGGCCTCCACCATATGAATTTCTTCATCAGATCGCACGCCTGCAATGGAACCGTTGTCTTTTACCCCAACCAGAAGCCTTCCACCATCAGTATTGGCGAAAGCAACCAGGGATCGGGCAATTTTTTTACTGTCAGAAATTTCAAATTTAAAATCCTGCTGTTGATGTTCACCTTCTTTTATCAATTCCTGAATATATCCTGCCATGATTTTCTGAAATTGTTACAAATTTATAACAATACTTTCATTGGAAAGTTTGACTGGATGGAATAACGAAAAAAAAGGCTTTGAATTGATTACCCAAAGCCTTTTTTAGAAAAAAATGATTTTTCAAATAAACACCATATTATTCTGTGAAGTATTTTTCTCGCAATAGTGGCAGGCAAGTTTTATTTCGCCATCGATTTTTATTACTTTGAATTTTGTTGGAACTTGTTCTTTGTTTGTTATGCAATTTGGATTGAAACATTTTGCGATGCGTTCAATCGAATCCGGAATATTTACAGTAGTCTTTCTCGTGACTTCATAATCCCTGATTTCGATAAGCGTGGCAGTAGGTGCAACCAGAGCGATCTTATCTGTTTCGCTGGGCTTAAAATATTTCTCACTAATTTTAATAATCCCCTTACGACCGTATTTTTTGCTAACCAGATTGGTTCCAAAATAAATCTCCTTTTCAGATTCTTCAAGGTCGAGTATTCTGATAACCTGAAACACTTTGTCGGCCGGGATGTGGTCAATTACTGTTCCGTTGCTGATGGCTGATACAATTAATTCTTTGCGCTTAGTATTCATGATTTTTGATGATTTTCGTTTTTACTTAAGTCCCAGAATAGAAGCAATTAAAGCTTGTCTTACAAAAACTCCGTTTAGAGCCTGCTCAAAATAGTAAGCCTTTGGGTTATCGTCCACATTGATGCTAATTTCATTAACGCGGGGCAGAGGATGCAGTATCCTACAGTTCTCTTTAGCATTACTTAACATGCTGTTATCGAGTATGTAAGCGTTTTTAACTTTTTCATATTCCAATGGATCCGGAAAACGTTCGCGCTGAATACGCGTCATATAAATGATGTCAGATTTTGGAATCACCTCACTGAAATCAGTGTATTGTTCATATTGCAAATTAGCTTCCTTAATATGTCTTTTTACAGCACTTGGTAATTTTAATTCAACCGGAGAAACCAAATGGAATTTTGTATTAAACTGACAGAGTGCTATCACCAGACTATGAACTGTGCGGCCATATTTGAGATCTCCAACAAAAGTCACTTCCAGGTTTTCGAGTGTGCCCTGTGTTTTTTGGATTGAATAAAGGTCGAGCAAACACTGGGTTGGATGTTGATTTGCCCCATCGCCTGCGTTGATGATTGGAACACTGGCCACTTCACTGGCAAATCGTGCTGAACCATCAACAGGATGTCGCATCACGATGAGATCAGAATAGTTACATACAGTTAAAATGGTGTCTTTTAAGGATTCGCCTTTTTGCACACTGGAAGTTGCTGCACTGCTAAATCCAATCACATTACCACCCAGCTTTTGAATGGCGCTTTCGAAACTCAGCCGGGTACGGGTGGACGGTTCAAAAAAAAGTGATGCAATTACGCGCCCATTCAGTAAATTCTGATGGGGCTTTTTCTCAAATTCTGCTGCTATTTCCAGAATTTGCATGATCTCCTCTTTGGAGTAATCACTGATGGAAATAAGACTTCGGTTTTTCATTGATTAATTTT
>JAQVGO010000008.1 GCA_028696715.1 Bacteroidales bacterium | reverse complement strand
ACTTTAATCACTTGCTGATCATATTTTTCGGGATGTGAAAATAAATCGGAAAGCGGAACCACGTCATCTGTATGATTTATTTCGATTGCTTTTTTATCAGTTTTTGGCCGACCATCGTGTTGTTGTGCCTGAGCAGATAAGTCGGCTGTTTTTGCCGGAATTGGCAAGGTGCTGATATTATCTACAAACAAAACCAGATCGAAGGTGCGATCCAAATCACGGCTGTAGAAATCCTTCATCTCCATAGCCTGCGTAAAGTGTAGTTCGTCGCCCTTGCGCGCATCCATCGTTGTTACCGCCAACCAAAACTCCTGATTATTTTCCTTCACCTTTAAGTAAGTGTAGGCATTGGCTTGTTCCACTTCTTTTACTTCAACCGAACGATTATCGGGATCAATGGCATAACCCACATCCACCTTACCCTGATTACAGGCCGAAAGAAAAATTATACTGATTAAAATGCTAAAAAAAGTCTTCATGAAAAATGATGTTAAATTGATGTATAATATCTTAATATCCGTTGCTTCAAGTCAACGACCAAAAGTAAATCTTTTCGTCCAAAACACTTAAATTGTTGCTAATGTTCATTTGCCTAAAAAGACTGACTTCACAAAAAATGCTGCAAACAAAAAATATTTGCAGCATTTTGCCTTTATTCAAATCTCAAATTAATGCGGCTCATGATAGCCATTTATCATACTCTTAAAATTACTTACAGGCGAGCTTCCCATGGTCGAAAAATACACATGAATTACCAGAAACATCGAAAGCATAAACCCGATTACCGTATGCAAAAGTGCTGTTAAAAAGATCCCTGAGCTTTGAAATACTTTCTCAATTATCAACTCAGGAAACAACAAGGCCAAGCCTGTAATGATAATCACGGGCATCATGCCATACATGGTAAGTACATAAGTAAACTTTTGCAAGGGGTTAAATTTTCGTTCCTCGTTTACCGGAAACGGAGTGGCTTGTTTTTTAAACACACCAAACAAATAATAATTCATTTGCTTAATCAGATCGCTGATCAAGGTCTTCCAGTTTATCTTGTAATAAGCACCATTTGAGGTAGTTAGGTTTCCGAGCAGAAAGATCAGATAATTAAAACTCACAATGATGCCGGCTATGTTGTGAAACTGCACGGCCAGATCGAAACGAATCAACGGCCAATCGGGATTAGAATACTGCATACTCAAACCCGTTGCCAGCAAAATCAAAAACATCAAGGCATTGATGGCATGCCAAAAACGCAACCAGATAGGATATAAATAGATTCGTTTGCTCATAGATCAACGATTTTTAATGCGGAAAAACACGTGAACTGCAATACCGAGTATGGCCAGCCCGAAAAGAATAATGCTGATGATATTGAAATAAAAATTTCGATTGGCACCAATCACATAGGATTCATTCAAAATCACTGCATTCAGGAAGCCGGATTGGCGGGCTTCGATACTTTGGTATTTATACAAAGAAGCCATCAGCATGGTATTGGACGAATGACACTCCACACATTTCTTCATGGCCAAATTCTTTTCGAGTATGTTATGTGCCACCCACATGGTATCCTGTTGCGAAGTGTGACACTCGATACATCTGACCGATTTCAGGTGTGCCTCGTACTTTGGAATAAAGCTGTGAACCTCTGCCAAATCAGGACGAATACTATCCGTGATACGCTGAAACTGAGCGGCATCGTTATGACAATCTATACAGGTTTGATTATGTGCATTCACAATTTCGCTGATCTTAAACTCACCATGTGTCATAGCCTTGTAAGCATGTGGATCGTGACACATCCAGCAGTTAAAGGATTCATCGTGCCTGCTCGAATGTACACTTTGAAAAAACTCCTCTTCGATTTGATCAAAATTATACCGGGCATAGGTCTCATCACCACCATGACAATCCATGCAGGAATACATCATTTCGAATCTTAACTCGGACTGATGCGGAAAAACTTCATAATCCATTGAATGACAATCAATACATGCAAAATGACGGTGTACGCCCTGATAAAATGCACCCGTATCAAGCACATAATTAGGATTCATCACCTTGCGTTCGAGCATACCCGAAAAATCATTCTCAAAACTATATACCTTCTGGCCATGACAATCAAAACACGTCTGATTCATCTCTGAGTTGGAAGGTGGAGATTCCATGTCAACCATTAATTGTGCTGAAGTTTGTTTATGAACAAAAGCAAACAACACAAAAAACAGCAGTAAAAATATGTTTCGCATGTAATTTGAAGTTAATGTCGGTCTGAATAATAAAAAAAAGAATAAAATAAGTTTTGCAAATTCTATTTGATTATTCAAAAAATCAAAACATAAAAACAGGTTTACATTTAGGGTTGCACACAATGGCAAGTCCTGGATGTAAACCTGTTTCTGTCATATTCACAAAAGATTATTTCTTCAGCGATCTGAGGTAATTAATAAGTGCCCAACGCTCCTCATCATCTGCTATTTTACTTTCGTAATTAGGCATTTCGTCACGACCAATGATCGACATATAATACAGTTCGCCATCCGAAACCTTATCCTGCCAGGCTGCGTCAGACAAATTACCCGGATCATACTCAAGGTTACGTGCTTTGGGACCATCGCCTTCACCAGTGTTTCCGTGGCAGGAACGACAGTGTTTCATATAAGCTTGTTTACCGTATTTTTCGAGAGAAGCGTCATCTTTGTACGGATTCTCCATTGATACATACTCCTGAGGAATCTCCCATGGTCCACCTTTTTTCTTTTCCTGAGGAATCATAAAGGCCATCAGCACTATCGTACTTGCCAATAAAGCTGCAATTGAAAAAAATCTAACATTCATAATGATATAATTTAACAGTTAGTAATTCTTAAAAACTCCATAATCGTGTTATCGAAAATCCAAACATCAAATCACCTTTTGTCCAATCGTTTTGATTAAACATGGCATTATGCTGCGGAACAATACCATCGGCTGTTGATACATAGATATGAAAAGCATGTGTACTTGTTCTGATTTCCCATCCAACACCCAGATTTGGTTTTGAAGGATTGGTAAATTCACGATGCTCGGCAATACCTTGTATTTTTAACGGAACATCATACTGAAATAGTATGGATGATTGTGGCGAGAACCTGGCCCTACCATTAAAGCCAACAGAAATTTTATCGTGATCGATCAAGGAATCAGTTTTATTAAAATGAGTAAAACTGGCATTGACCTGAAGCGAAAGCCAGTCGTTAACCCGACGACCAACGATCAGCTGTGTAAAATAAGAGAAACGATCGCTTCCTTTAAAATCTAGTCCGAATACTTCCTTATTTCTGCCATCAATACCCATATTGGCGTAAACGGCAACAGCCACCGGAATCGTATTTCTTCTGGTCTGTTCAAAAATTGTGTATTTCACCGAGAAATCGTTATACATATTCAAACGTGTGATCCCATACCCTATTTGAAGATTTTTAATCAACGAATAGTTTAGTCCCATGCGGATATTTGCACCGGGAGCATACAAACCAAACAAATCGCTGAATCCATTATCCATTGTCCCAAATTTATGTTGAATAATGTATTCGAGTGTTTTAGGAGATTGAATCACAGTGGTTTGATTATCGATTAGATATCCACTTTCAAATGGTGCCCAAACCGGTTTATCCTTTGGCTTTTCTTCTTCATTTTGACCAATTGCAAGTGATATTGTACTCACAACCAGTGCTATGCCTAATAAATATCTTTTCATAGTAATTGCTTTTCTATGTTAATTATTTTGAGCGCCTTGTTGAATCCATCCCAAAATGATGCCAGCTTCGCTCAGGCTCAATTTTTTCCATCCATGTGTATTGGATGAGGGATGAGCGAACCAGTAAATGGAACTTGCTTCCGGATCGTCCAGATTTACATAAGCTGGCACCAAAGCGTTGTATGCCTTGCTTGCTGTTAAATCAGGTGCTGTTGCGCCGGTTGAATGACAAGCAGTACAGTTGTTTCCATTGGTAAAAATGGGTATAACGGCAGATTGAAATGAAACCGTATCAGTAGGGTCAATCGGATCAGGTTTTGGCATCTCAATAAAATCGTACGTACAGGCCGAAGCCAACAGCAATAGCACTACGACTACCAGACTCTGCTTTAGTATTCTTATTTGATACATAATTTAATGTATTAGCTATTAATAAAAAGCTTCCAGGCTCATTTATAATGAGTTGCCCGGAAGCTTTCTTTGAATTTACGTTTATTGCTGAATTGCTTCCATAGTATTTTGAAGCACTTTTTTAACATAGGTTGGGTTATGCACACCCAGGCTACGATCTTCGGTAAGTGCTTTATAATTCAACACAGCACCTGCTACTTCAGGAGAATAGGTTCCTGCAACGGAATTATCACTGCCCGGGTTGGTGGCACCAATTTCATCAAGCATAGCTTTCAGTTCAAGCAACATTTCCTGCACTTCATTCTGCAGCTCTTCAGTTTTTACAACATATTCTTCTACATTCGGGTGACAACCCACACAACCAGCTGTATTTAAAACAGTGGAACCATGATAGTCGTATCCAAGATACATGGTGTGTCCGCCAGCCTGAGTGCCAAACGCTTCGGCCATATGACAGGTAACACAGGTATTTGTGATTTGGGTACCATGAGGGTGACTGCTATAACCAGTTCCTGGCTCAAACAATCCAGTTCCTTTCACTACGTTAGCCTGTGGTCCATGATGCACCCCGTAGCGGGTATTTGAAATTGTAATGTCCTCACCTCCCTCAACCGGGAATGGATTTACTTCACGACCCTGATGACAGCTGGCACATTGACTTCCGGTACCAAAATCGGGAGTTTGAGTTGTGTTGTGCATAGCTATCTGACCGGTCATTGTAAGCTCCCAATCGGCTGGGGTATAACTATCATGCACTTTGTGGCAGGTGTAGCAGTTAGGTGGGTTAGGATTGCTGATTGCAGCACCTGCAGCAGAAGGATCATAATCGCCTGTTACGTGATATCCCAGAAATCCCTGACTGGTATGGCAGGTTGCACAATCACCTGTGTTACGTTCAAAATTTCCACCCGTTGCATGGATTGATTTTTCCCATTGGATAGTTTTTGCAAACAAAGCCTGTGAATTGTCGTGACATTCAATGCAACCGGCGGTTCCGTCCTGGCCATTGATGCCATCTTCACCATCTTTACCTGGAATTCCGGCAGGTCCTTCCTTGGTGCAGGACATAAATGTAAGTGATGCCACAAAAATCATTGTGGTGGCAGTCGCTAATTTTTTCATTCTCTTCATTGTTTCTATGGTATTTGGTTCATAATGTTGCCAGAGTATAAGTTAACTCCCGGCTTGTAATTTTTCTAATGCAAGATTAACAGTATTTAACTTTTCAGCAAATATGACAAAAATGACATTATAAAAACCGTACCCAGATTTAGAACAATACCTTTGTTGATGTAAATCAATAATAGCAATGGAAACAATTACATCATATTGTATTTCAAGCAATTAATGTTTTGTTGAGCATTTCAGCTCTTATGTTTAAACAAGCAGAGATTGTTAAAAATTGTGAAAAAAATTAAGAAAACATGAACCCCCTTACAACCGCTTCTCCCTATTGCTCGTTATAAATAACATGTGATACTACTTTTCCAACAATTCGAAGCGTTTCTTTATCGATGGCATCCAAATTATCACCGATGGTGTGCCAGTGTTCAAAAAAGGTACCATTACTACTGGAGGGATCCAGGTGTATGATATTAATCGTGGGGATTCCGGCGATTTCGTTCATGGAAACATGATCATCGTTGATGGGCGACCCGGGTTTATTAATAAAAAGATTGCCGTAACCAAGCTCATAGGCTTTCAGCCAAACCTTATCAAGTACCCAGGAAGCATACTGTTGCGAAAAATACTCTCTCGGAAAAACCGGATCAGCACCTCCCACCATATCAAGCAATATCCCAAAGTTTGCCCTGTAGGCCGGTGTGTGTGGATTGCGGCTCCAATATTGAGATCCAAGTGCCCAGCTTTCTTCTGAATACCGATTACGATCGCTGGTTGGTGGTCCGTAATCTTCCAAATCGAAAAAAATGATATCAATGCCAAGTTGTTCCGAAAGCGGGAAAGCTTTTAATAATCTGGCTAATTCGAGCAAAACAGCCGTTCCACTTGCTCCGTCATTAGCACCATCGATAGGATTTTGATGATTCTGCGGATCAGCGTCATAATCGGCATACGGACGACTATCCCAATGCGAAGACAAAACAATTCGCTTTCTGGCTTTTGGATTAAATACACCAATGATATTTACTCCATCGAAAGCACGTTGATCGTAAATGCGTGTTCTAAATTGCTGTAAATAAACCGTATCAGCAAACGCACTCATTTTATCAGCCAACCAGGAGGCACAAGCCTGATGTGCTTCAGATTGCGGAACACGGGGCCCAAAAGCCAGTTGTTTAGCTACAAAATGGAAAGCCGAATCAGCATTGAATTCGGGCACACTCACTGCCACTTTTTGGGTAGTAACATTTGTTTTGCTTTGTTTACCAGTGTGTGAGCCTGGATCACATGCATTCAGAACAAACAAAATCAGCGCAATAAATACTATTTTTAATGCTTTCACTAAGGTTTGGATAAATTAGTCAGACAGCGAATTTACATGGAATTGCGCAAAAATAATGTTAAAACAGTGAAAAGCTTTGACCAAATTTGTTTGAAAAAACATTCTCGCTCCAGGGTCTTCGGCTTCTATCGGAATATTCCAGCTTTTCCAAATTTGGGTGAAGAACTTCAGGATTACCAATATAGCCAACTGCAACCACCGAAATCACTTTGAAGTTATCTGGAATTTCAAAAATCTTTTCAGTTTGACGGGCATCAAATCCCGACATCTGATGTGCATACAAACCATCGGCATGTGCCTGAAACGATAAGTGTGCTACAGCCTGTCCGAGATCGTAAGCATAAGTTGGATTCGCTTTACCCGAATTTTTAGTGCTTAAGGTATTAGCTAAATTTAATATCAAAACAGGAGCAGTTTTTGTCCATAACTGGTTAAATTCCACAAATGTTTCATACAATTTTTTATAGGTGTCATCACCCTTTAATCCAATTATAAAACGCCAGGGCTGCTCGTTTGAAGCAGAGGGCGACCATCTGGCAGCTTCCAAAAAGCGATAAATTTTCTCGGGTTCTACAGCTTTTTCACTAAAAGCTCTCGGGCTCCATCTTTCCAATAATACCGGATGAAGTCCGAATTTCGTTTCCGCAGTTTTGTTTTGATGTGTCATATTACTCATTTGGTTTACATTTTTAACATTCAGCACTGCGAAATTGTTTCCGCATCCGGCAAAAAAAATAAACCCGCTATCATTACTGAAGCGGGCTTATCTTCCATAAACATCAATAATTAATACTCCCAAAGATTTTGTTCGAAGTTCAAAATCTCTGTCTTCACCCGCTCCGATTCGAGCAAAGCATCAATACCAAGGGCATAGGAACCGATGGTACGATCGTACACATTTTCCTCCTTGTAAACATAGCTATCGAACATGCGTTTCCAAAACACCTCATCATAGGTTCGGCGTTCGGCTGAATTCTGACGGTTAAATATCTCAGATTTAGCAAGCACATCACGGGCCTGATCATACGATATCCAAAACAAAGGCTGTGTAAATTCCTGTCCATCTCTTTCGACCATCAGCACAGGGCACAAAGCAATGATACGTACCATCAATTGTGATCTTTGTTTGTCGAAATACCAATCCTCTTTCACACGCAAACGCATCACGCGGGAAGGATCGAATCTTGAAACGATCACAGTATCATACTCATCATAAGGAGGGTAGCTGCGACGAAGTGTTTGTCTGGAACTATCTGTTTCGCGTTCGATCAATTGGTTATAGCTCATGGGCACCAGAAACTCATCAGTTGGGTTATTTTGTGCGTCATAGGCCGAAAACTTATTCTCACGCATTCCGTCTAAAATCACGGTAATAAAATTCCGCCAGTTATTATGGGGAACAACAGGATAATAAAAAGCATGATTCATTTTTTGTCTGAAATCAATTTCGCGCCACACGCGTTTCTTCCACATCACATCTGCTTTGCGGATGGTAGGAAATGGAATGGGATCGATGTCAACCGTACCGTCATCTGCATAAATCCCATCTACTGGTCTTTCATCAAGAATTTGAGCAAACGTTTCCTGGGAAACGAAGCTAATTCCGATCAGGAGGGTAAATAAAAACAATATTTTTCTCATGATATCTCAGAATGTTTATTGTATTTCTAAACTGATAGGATTAAGGGTTACCATACGGCCGGTCGGACTTTTAGCCTGGATATTCATAAAGAAAAGCTTTTGTCCGCGCCTTGAATTACGAATGGTATTCAAAACCGCATCATTAAATCTGTTGCTACGGATTGTTCCGGTAGATTGTAAATCGCCTCCCAGAATAGTTTCTAACTCATAGGAAACGATTTCATAATAGTAATCTTCAAAGTCGAAATCAACCAACTCTGGTATAATGGCATTGGCTGCCAGCAAACGGTCGCGGTCAATTTTCCCGTCCGAAATTGCTGCAATCGTTGCATTTGGTTTCGGAACCCGTTTGATGCGAAAATCATACGAACCCAATACTATTGTTTTCCCATCAATTGAAGCTGAAGCTGTAATTGTTGTCAATTTTTCATCAATTGGCACCTCTGCATCCCAGGTTCCATCAGGTCTTTTTGTCAGCTTTCCTTTTGAGATACTTGGGGTAACCATTTCGCTGGCAATACCAGGCGAAGAAATTGCAATGGGGTTTTTCAGTTCGGCATAGAGCACGTTCATTTTCAAAGGGGAAACTGTAAGGGCAGGAGGCGAAACAATGTATTCACCGCTAAATTCATAATGAGTGAGTTCTTGTGTTCTGGGATCCAGCATTTCAATAACTCCGGCATAACTTTGCGGACCTACCGTATTTCCCGGGAACTCAAGTTTTACTGTACCATTAACACTATTAAAAGTTTGTGCCCTTGCTATATTGGCATCTGTAATTTTATCGGCACCGCGAAGAACTTTTACCTGTGATTGTGTTTTAGAATCATAGGCAGCCACAAGAATCTCTGCCTCGTAAGCTTGTCCCTGGAGGATAAAAGTAGATTTGGGAATAACGCGTGCAGCAACATTATCAAACTTAAAATCCTTTTCTGTAATATTGGCATAGAGTGTATTCACAGCATCAAATTCGGCCGTTTGAACCTCAGCAATGATTTTGTTAAGCAAAGTAATATCAGCAGCCAGGATGGTATGGTAAAAGTTATAGTACTCCCAATCCTGCGGTGTACCACTTGCATCTTTAAACTTGCCAGTAGTTACAAGTCCGATACGATCTTCAAACTGTGGGCCGATAATATCGAGAATATAAGTCCTATACTCTTTCATCTTGCCTGCCAGCTCATAGGCTTTCCCGTTCTTATTCTGTCCGATCAGATAATTCGTAGGTTCATCATACTTATCTCGTGATGGAACACTATTGAGGTTCAGCATAAACTGGTCACGCATCTGGCCAGGACTGAACTGATCGGGTACTGCTTTTTTCTCAAAATAGGTAGCAAGCGCTTCTTCTCGGGTCATTCGTTCTGATCGGGCTACAAGCTCTATTTTGATGTCTTCAATATATTCAATTAATTCATAGGATTTTTGTCTTACATCCCCGGCTTTTGCCCAGTATTCCTCAACTTTAACAGGCTCCAGATTGTATTGTGTTTCGAACTTGGCATACTGACCGGCAATTTTTGTAGCAAAGCTTTGGTTGGTAATTTCCATACTGTCGTTTACAACCAGGAATGCATCCAGAATATCCTTTGCAACATTAAGTGCCAGCATTGCAGTAAGAACCAGGTACATCATCCCAATCATCTTCTGCCTCGGCGTTTCTTTATATCCAGCCATCTTCTATTTTCTTATTTTGAAAGATACTTTTGATCTCATTCTCGATTTCAGCTTAAGACTGAACATTCATGGCAGAGAGCATATTGCCATAAACTTTATTCAGGGCACTCATGCGGTTTGAAAGCTCAGTGAGTTGCTGATTGAATTGTGCTGTGTTTTCGGCCGACTGATTCACCTTATCGAGGTATTGAGCCATAGTTTGATACAATTTGTCGCTGGCTTCGGCTGCCTTGGACGATCCTTGCAATTGTAATTCATAAACAGAATTCAAAGCTGTAAGGTTTTTTGCGATTTGCTGTAACTGCTTGTTGTAGCTTTCGCCATCAATTGTTCCAAAATCAAGTGCTTCAACTGATTTTTGAATCAAGGTAGCAGATTTGGAATAAGAATCAGCAAGTTGCCTGGCCGAAGAAGAAGCTTCTTTAACTGTACCGGCAAACTCTTCAGTGCTTCTCATCTCTGATTTGATAATATCAGCAGCCTGCACATAAGCAGTACTTAATTTGCCGGCATTATCTGAAGCTGACTTCATGTTTTCGATATAATCGACAGTAGCCTGTGCATCCTGGCTAAGTACTTCGGATGCTTTTTTATAATTTCCGGAAAGCTCTGAAGCGGATTTGGTTGCAAGTTTGATATTGTCAACATACTCATTCGTTGCAACGGCAGCATTTGAAATATCAGACATTCTTGATGCATTCTCACTCAATTTCTCAAAGCCTTTGCTCAACCTTTCCAAAGTGGAAGATTCGATATTTGCTTCCTTAAACATGTCATCAAGTTTCTGCGTGGCAGTTTTCTTCGACTCCAACTCTGCTTCAACAGGAGACTCGTGATACATGCCTGCCAGCTGCGGATAAACCAAACTCCAGTCGGGTTCAACATGTGGTGGTTCAAAAGCAGAAAAGAAGAAAATAATGGCCTCGGTGGCCATGCCAATAATCAACATCTCATTTGCACCGGTGTAGTGATTAATCTTAAAAAGTGCGCCTAAAATTACCAATGCAGCACCTATGCCATAAAGTTTGGCCATGAAGTTTTTATACCCTTTACTTCTTAACATTTTGCTAAATCCCATAATAGATATTGATTAAATTATTGTTTTATGTTAACTATTGACTGTATGATTAATTATAAACTCTAGAGGCTTTATTCGGGTTATCACCTTTGTTGCGGCCCAGGAATGGCTGTATCGTTCTGAAACCGATATAACTCTTTGCTGTATCCTGGTATTCATAGGCTCGGGTTGTAACCTGAAGGTAATAAGCAATATCTTTCCACGAACCGCCTCTGATCACTTTTCGTTTCATTACCGGAGGATCATTTTCCTTGGCGTTATAGGTATAGTTTGGATTCATGTCCCAGGTAAAATTGTAAGAAGACGGGTCAAAAGCACTATTCGTCCACTCGGCAACGTTTCCGGCCATATCATAGAGCCCCCAGTCATTCGGTGGGAAATGGCCTACTATCACGGTACGCAATCCGCCATCTGCGATATAGTTTCCGCGTATTGGTTTAAAGTTGGCCAAAAAACAACCTTTGTCATTACGAGTGTATGGACCTCCCCAGGGATAAGGGTTCAGGTGATTACCACCACGGGCAGCCCATTCCCATTCTGCTTCTGTAGGTAGCCGGAACTCGGCCAGCGAAACTTCACCCTTTTTGGCTCGCAAATAGCTATTCAATTTCTCAGTACGCCAAACACAAAAAGCTTTTGCCTGGCTCCAATTCACTCCAACTACCGGATAATGATCGTAGGCCGGATGCCAAAAATATTTTTCAGTGAGTGGGTCGTTAAAAGAGTAAGTATAATCATGTATCCAGGCTAGTGTATCAGGATAAACATTGATCATTTCTTTGCGAACATAAATGGATCTGTTCTCCAATCCTTTTGGTCTGTTTGCCAAACCGGCATTTCTGAAGTCAGCACCTTCCACAAATTCTTTCTTAGCAGCGGCTTGCAAGTCAACCCAGTAATATTCATAAAATAATTTACGTGTATCGATTTCCTTTCTCCTGAAATACCGTTCAAAATCTGGTAGATACATTTCTTCCAAAACATCCCGTACATCCTGATCTTCGCTATTCCATTCAATGTCTTCCTTCCAGTTGAGGAATGGCGGATCATAGATTTCCCCTGTTTTCTCGTTCTCAGTGATCAGAAACTCATCCGGTCGCACTTCGCCCAAAAGCGTACGGGCAATGGAGTCGCGAACCCAATACACAAACTCACGGTATTCGTTGTTGGTGATCTCAGTTTCATCCATAAAGAACCCTGAAACCGAAATCGTCTTGGGCTGATGAAGCTGTCCGTAAGTCAGGTCTTCGCCACCCACTCCCATGGTGTAGCTCCCTTGCGGAATAAAAATCATTCCATAAGGATCGGGTTGATAAAAAGGTTTAGATTTTTTGCGGGCACCAACAAGTTCGCCCTGATTGGAATTGCTGCAGCTGGCAAGCAACAGCACGACAGAAGCAAATAGCAGTATGTTCTTCATCTTAACGTTCTGAATTGTTCTAAATTTCCTACAAGTCATATTGTAGTTTGTATTAATCTTCAAAATTTTGAGTTCCCTTTTCTTTCTTTAAACCGGCCAAAAATAACAAATAAGATTAAATTTCCACGATTTTTTTTTAAAAATCTTCTTACAGATACCTTGTATTTCTATACACTCTTGCAGACCGATCGGGTTTTAATTTAAAACAATACCCGATGCTAATCTCATGCGATCCAGGCACCACTGATAAGCCTAAAGTGTTGATATCGTAGGCATAACCAATACGGATATCCTTGATAAAAACACCTGCCATCAAACCGATGGATTCCTGAAGCCTATAGTTAACGCCACCCCAGAACTTATTATTGTATAGCACTTTGGCTGTAAGATCAATTTGTGTTTTAACGCCATTGGTTTGAACACTTACTGCCGGATGGAGCTCATAGGCCGGTTTGCCGGGAATCGGGAACTCATAACCCCCAACAAGATAAAATGTCCGGTCGCCCACAAAGCTGGCACTGCTCTCGGCACTACTGCCCAGGGCTTTTCCTTTGGTTTCGAACAAACTGGTAGCCGAAATACCGATGTAGTATAAATCATCAACCTGCCAAAATAGTCCCAGGTTCATATCAAAAAGCATATCAGTTTGTTCGCCACTGGCCAAAACAGGATCGCCTTCGCTTTGCGGTTTAAACTTCCCAAAATCCATAGAGCGGTTTAGCAAATTAACTGCAGTCCCTATTCCAAGCCGGCCACCTGCAAGATCAGCATGATAACTGTAGCCCAAGTTCACACCAATGTTGTTCTCAAAACCCAGTTTATCCTGTATGATAGATAACCCAACACCTCCACGTAACCAGCGTACCGGCATGTCTGCCGTGATCAATAAATCTTCCGGTGCAACATTCTCTCCTTCATTGTCAGTAAATCCAGCCCATTGTTGCCTGATAATGCCATTCAGGCAAATTCCTTCACCCATTCCTGCAAAACCAGGATTTGTGTAGGCGTAGGTATTTGTATGATAAGTAAATACAGGAGCCTGCTGTGAAAATCCAACAACTGTGCTGATAAAAAAGACTAGAATAAAGATTAAGTACTTGCTAATCAATTGCATTAGTTATTTCTGGCAATTTTTTTTGTGCGGGCTAAAGTAATAAATTTATCTCAAACAGCTGAAGTATGTTGATTACTTCATAATTTGTTTGGTGAAAAACACATTTTCATCCGCTTTATTGTGCAAAATTCAAAATACAGCAGAATTACCCATTTTTATGTTGCGGAGCCATTATAAGGTAGTAATTTTGCCGCTGACTTTAATTTAATCCAGGCTATCATGGCATTTATTCAGAAAGACAAACTTTTTTCCAAACGTTGGATAATCAATCATTTGCTAATCCTCATAGGTTCGTTTATTTTGGCTTCGGGCTTTGTGCTATTTATTACGCCTTATAAAATTGTGCCGGGAGGAGTTTACGGGATCGCCATTGTCGTTCATTATCTTTTAGGCACTCCCGTTGGGCTCACTGCCCTTACGATGGATATTCCACTCACGCTGATAGGAATCCGCATTTTGGGGCCCAGATTTGGTTACAAAACAGTTATCGGATTTTTACTAACCGCCTTTTTTGTGGATGGAATCACCTATTTATATGGCGAAGATCCGTTGGTAGCCAACGAACCCCTGCTGAGTTCAATTTTCGGTGGTGTTTTTCTGGGTACAGGATTGGGATTGATTTTCAAATCGAAAGCTACCTCAGGAGGCACAGATATCGTTGCGATGATAATCAGTAAATACACCAGCCTTCCGGTTGGCCAGTTATTAATCTGGGTCGATTCTGTGATCGTACTTGTAGGTTTGCTGGTGTTTCAGGATTGGAAAATCCCACTTTATTCGCTCATCGTCATTTACATCACCGGAAAAGTGATAGACGCTATTTTACAAGGTGTTGACTATGATAAAACTTTATTTATCATCAGCGACAAATACGAGGAAATACGAGGTAAAATTATTGACGACCTCAACCGTGGCGGTACCTATCTCAAAGGAAAAGGTATGTACAACGGCAGCGAAAAAACAATCATTTTCACTGTTGTAAACCGTCGCGAAATGGCTATGCTTCAGGAATATATCCATCAAATTGACCCCAAAGCCTTTGTTACGGTTATCAACGCCAATGAAATCCTGGGAGAAGGATTCAAGTCCTTACGCGACAAATTGGAATCATAGCCAATGGCTTTTATTGTCAGCTACCGGCCCTTTAGTCTGCTTTGGATCAAAGCTTATGCTCTTATTTTAATAGGTGCAATTTTCATTGCGGCCGGATATGTTTTTTTCATCACCCCTCATAAAATTGTTCCGGGCGGAATTTACGGCATTTCAATCGTATTGCACCACAGTTTTAACACACCGGTCGGATTGATGGCTCTTGCGTTTAATATCCCGCTTACACTGATCGGCATCAAAGTGCTGGGGCCACGTTTTGGAGCAAAAACTGTTACCGGTTTTTTTCTTACAAGCGGATTTATGGATGGATTCACCTATCTCTATGGCGACTTCCCGCTTTTGAAAGACGATCCGCTAACTTCGGCTCTTTATGGAGGTGCCATCATCGGATTGGGTGTAGGTTTGTTTTTTAAGGCAAAAGCCACTTGTGGCGGAACGGATGTAATGGCTATGATGGCAGGCAAATGGACGCATCAACCGCTTGGCAAACTGATGATGAGCATTGATGCACTGATCGTTGTGATTGGAACAGTTGTTTTTGCCGATTGGAAAATTCCACTTTATTCGTTGCTGGCTATTTTTGTGATGGGTAAAGTTATTGATATGGTGCTCGAAGGGGCTCAAACGGATAAGGTTGTGCTGGTGGTTTCGGACGAATATGAAAAAATAGCCACCAAAATCACTTCTGATTTCAGGCGGGGAGCCACCTTGCTTAACGGACAAGGCATGTTTGCCGGCAAGGCAAGAAATATGCTTTTTGTTGTGCTTCGCCGCCGCGAAATAGTATTGCTGAAAGATTTTATCAGCAAAACCGATCAAAAAGCTTTTGTAGTGAGCTTAAACGCTTCCGAAATTTTAGGTAAGGGTTTCCGGTCACTTCGCGACAAACTGGAAGCCTGATTTATCTGAAAAGCTTCATCACATCATTGCCATTGGCAAAAATCAACAAGCCAAAAAGCAATACCATTCCAACTATCTGAGCCACTTCCATAAATTTATCGCTGGGTTTGCGTCCGGCAATTATCTCGTAGAACAGAAACATCACATGGCCACCATCAAGTGCCGGGATAGGCAGTAGATTCAGTACGGCCAGCATAATGGAAAGAAAAGCAGTGAGACGCCAGAAACTTTCCCAGTGAAAAATAGGTGGAAAAATGGAACCAATCGAAATAAATCCACCCACACTTTCATAGGCCTTCACTTCGGGCGAGAATAAAAGCTTGAGCTGCTTGAGGTAGCCTCCAATGCCATCAACAGTTTTCTTTACCCCGGCCGGTATGGCCTGTGCAAAATTGTAATGCTTCTCGCTAAAATGGAAGAAATCAGTGAGTTGCTGACTGGGATAAACACCTATCAATCCTTGCTCGGGCACCTGCACACTCAAATCAATTGAGTCGCTGCCTCTTTTTACATTTATTACGACATCCTGATTTTTAAATTGCTGGATGCCTTCTCTGAAATCCTGAAAATAGCGCATCGAAACACCATTTATTCCCAGAATGGTATCCCCCACTTTCATGCCTGCCTGTTCGGCCACCGAGCCTTCTGAAAAAGCTGCTGCAATAAATGGAATACGAACCGAAAGGAAAAGTGGATTATCGTGCTTCACAAGTTGAGCGATAGCATTTTCGGGTAGGGTGAGCGTTTCTCTGGCACCATTCCGTTCTATCTCGAGCTGACGGGCATTTTCAAGAATCATGGTAAGGGGGATTTTATTGAAATCTTCTACATATTCCCCATCAACATTCAGGATCTTGTCACCGTTCCTAAAACCAAACGATCGTCCCAGGCTGTCGGTTGCAATGCCATAACGATTGGCTTCGGAGGTGGGCAAAAACTGTTCGCCATAAATGCTTAACATTCCTATGTAGATCAAAAAAGCCAGCACCACATTCATCGTCACGCCACCAAGCATGATAATCAGGCGCTGCCATGCCGGCTTCGACCTGAATTCGTAATCCTTGGGTGGTTGTTTCATGGCTTCCTTGTCCATCGACTCATCAATCATACCCGAAATTTTAACATATCCCCCCAAGGGAAGCCAGCCCATGCCATACTCGGTGCCTTTGTGCTTAAACTTAAAAATAGAAAACCAGGGATCAAAAAAGAGGTAAAACTTTTCAACACGTGTTTTAAAGATCTTTGCAGCGGCAAAATGACCGAATTCGTGTACAATCACCAATATTGACAAGCTTAATAAAAGCTGTATGATTTTTATTGCTATTTCCATTTGTTATTAAAAGCTTTTCCTGCTTAATATTTTATTCCTGCTGTAAACATATCTATCAGAAGGATGTTCATTCTATTAAAAGGCTGCAAGATTACTAAAAAATCTCCGATGCCGGAAAAATTCCCTCAGTAATTGAGCATGATAATCTGATGTTTTAAATATTTTTATGAGCTGCAAACCTGCCTTCGATTTATACTTTATTCGAAGCCGATATAATCTTCCGGGTTGATTGGCATGCCATTGAACCAAAGCTCAAAATGCAGATGTGGCCCAGAACTCAGCTCCCCGGAATCGCCAACAACGGCAATCACTTCGCCGGCTTTCACCTGATCGCCTTCCGATTTCAACAATACCGCATTGTGTTTATATACCGACAAAAAGTTGCCAGCATGTTGCAATCCAATCACATAGCCTTTATCCGGTGTCCAGTCAGCAAAAATCACCGTTCCTTCCAGCACTGCTTTAATGGCTTCATTGGCATTGGAAACGACATCAACGCCAAAGTGCTTGTTAGATGGATTAAACTTATTGGTGATCAGTCCTTTGAGTGGAACAAAAAAGTTTGCTGCCTGCATTGCTCTTCTTCTGCTTTCGGGAAAAAGGTTGCCCTGCCCGTACAAATTAAAACGTTCGGCTGATTCAAATTCAAGACGCAACAGGCTGTCCTGCTCGCTACGGGTCATGCGTATGGTATCAATTGCTGAAGTCCGTATCATTCTGGCATTAGAAACCGCCTCCATACTGTCGGATTGGTCATCATATCCATCAATTATTCTGCGTATATTATTGATATACTGGTCTTTTTGTCTGAACACCTGCTCCAGCGAATCTGTTCTTCTAACCATCTCATAAACACGCGAGTTCAGGGTAATATCTGTATAGCCTGGTATATATTCTCGAAGCGAAGTAAATGCGATGATGTAAATGGTAATAAAAACCAAAAAAACACTCAAACTCACCAATAAAACAAAGACATTTAGCCTGCTAAGCCTGAAACTTAACTTCTCTTCAAAGGTTTCTTCATGAAAAATTACCAACCTGTACTTGTTACGTAACTTTTGATACCACCTTTCCTGTTTTTTGCCTTTTTGCATAGCCCTGAATTTCGGTTGCAAAAGTAATCGAAAAAACTAAGTTCATAAATTAAAGGAATTCTACAAACACCGGATATCTTATTGATCTCATTGGCTTTCAAAATAAATTTCTGAGGTATTTGCGAAGAATCACCCTATCAAATAATAGTCCTATAACTTGATTTACTTACTTTTGCAAGTTCAATCCTTGAAAATGAAATACGCTTTAAGTATCATTGCTTATAATATTTTGCGGTAAGTTTAGTTATGGTAAATAAAAATTTCGCTGTGCCAAAAAACCGATTCACATTTTTAAAACTGATCATAATTGCTTTCGTTTTTTTAGGTTTAGGTGCCTGTTCAACTAAAAAAAACACCTGGACAAGACGTGTTTATCATAACATCACAAGCAAATACAATGTTTATTGGAATGGCAACGAAAGCTTAAAAGAAGGTGTAAAAACTCTCAACGAACAATCAAAAGATGATTATCTGCGTGTGTTAAGAGTTTATAATTATGGCACAAAAAATGATGCCCAGCGCATTTATCAGCCCATGGACAGAGCCATTCAAAAAGGCTCAATTGGCGTTCAGCGTCACTCGATGAAATTTGGCAACAAAGAATATGTTCGCTGGATCGACGACAGCTACCTGATGATGGGTAAGGCTCATTTTTATAAACAGGATTACATCAGTGCACGGCGCACTTTTGATTTTGTTTCGAGTCAGTATAGCGATAACGACATCAAATTTACGGCCGATCTTTGGCTGGCAAAAACATACCTGCAACTGGAGCAGTACGAAAAAGCCGAGCCAATGTTGCGAGCATTGGATGCTGCCTCGCGCGAGCGTGAAATGCCTGCCGAGGTTCGGCGAAACCTTGAATTAGTATGGGCCGATTATTACATTGATCGCGAAAATTATGATGAAGCGGTAATTCACCTGAAAAGAGGCATCTTCAATAGCAACGACAAACAGCTCAAAACCAGAGCCATGTTTATACTGGGGCAGATTTATGAAAGACAAGGCGATCTGGCTGCTGCAACAGAACAATTTAAAACTGTAATCAAACGCAATCCTGACTATACGCTGGCATTTGAAGCCAGGATCAATCTGGCCAAAGCCTTTGATGCCAATCAGGGCGACAGTAAACAGATCCTCAAAATCCTGAATAAAATGTTGCGCGATGAAAAAAATGAAGAATATCAAGATCGCATCTATTATGCACTGGCCGAAATAGCCCTGAAAGAAAACCGGCACGAAGATGCCATCGAGCTGCTTCAAAAATCTGTGGCCGTGAGTACTGTCAACAAAAGCCAGCAAGCCACTTCGGCACTGCTTGTGGCAGGATTGCTCTTCGACAGGCTGAAATATGTTCCGGCACAAGCCTATTACGACACAGCAGTAAGTGCACTTCCGTTGGATTATCCCGGCTACGACAGCATCAACAACCGGGCAGGCGTATTACAGGAGCTGGTTGAAAATTTGGTGATAGTACAAACACAGGACAGCCTCTTGCGGCTGGCAACCATGGATTCTGTGTCGCGCAACAAGATAATCGATGGTATTATTGCGGATTATATCGAAGAAGAAAAACGACTCAAGGAAGAAGAACGTTTGGAAGAACAAATGGCCTTGTTGCCAGGTACACGCGAACCGCAAAATACCCTGGAACAATCCACCGATTGGTATTTCTACAACCCTAACACCCTGAGCTTTGGATATACTGAATTTCTTAGAAAATGGGGCCGCCGCAAACTGGAAGATAACTGGCGCATCAGCGACAAACAAAGTATTAGTTTTGATGAAGGAGGAATGGAATTAACTGCCGACAGCGAAACTGCCACTGCCGACAGCGCAGCAGCCAGCCTTACACCACGCGATCGCACCTATTACCTTGCAGATTTGCCCCTTACTGAAGAACAACAGGCAAGTGCGAATAACAACATCGCAGAGGCACTTAATAATCTGGGCTTCATCTATATGGAGAGTTTAAACGATATCCCGGAAGCCATCAATGCCTATACTTCGTTGAATACCAGGTATCCTGAAAATGAATACCGTCTGCCTTCGCTTTACGCGCTATACAAGCTTCACATAGCAAAACAAGAAGCTGAAGCGGCTGAAAACTACAAGCTAACTATCATCCAGGATTATCCTGATTCGGATTATGCACAAGTATTACTCGATCCGGATTATTTTGTGAAAAAAGCTACTGCTCAAGGCGAATCAGCTGCCTTTTACGAAAGAACCTATGATGCCTACAAAGCCGGACAATACTTCAGGGTTGTGATGAATGCTGATCGGGCTACACAATTGTACCCCAACGACACTGCACTTTTGCCACGCTTTGCCTTTTTGCGTGCCGTTGCTTCAGGCAGGCTCGAAGTGGTCGATACGATGGCTGTGGCATTGGATAAGCTCATCAAAACCTATCCGCAAAGTAGTGTGACACCTCTTGCACAGGATATTCTGAGAAATATTGGTAAAACCTACGAGCTTAGTGTAGAGGTTGAAATTCCGGAAGATGATACGGTCACTATTGCGTCTCCGGAATCACCTTATATTGTTAACACACAATCTCAATATATGGTAATGCTGGTGTGCAAAACCGCCAAAATTCGCATCGATCCGCTCAAAGTAAGACTTTCTGATTTTAACCAGCGCGAATTCAGCATTCAAAGCCTGATGATAAAAAATCTGGTACTCGACAAAGACTATTCCTTGATAACTGTTGGAAATTTTGCAAATCGTGATGCGGCTATTGACTATTTTGAAGTACTCACACAATCAGACTATGTGTTGGGAGGCATGAATAAAGCTGATTACAGCACTTATCCCATTTCACTTACAAATTATCCCATTTTTTACAGAAACAAAAACATTGATGAATATGCAAGCTTTTGGAACTCAATAACTCCAAAATAGATCAGCAATTCAATTGGCTAAAAAACTACTTTTGTATTCAAAAAAAATACAAAGATTGATGAAGCATCACAAATCCGGACACGATTCAACAACCCGCAACCTGATTGGTAACGAAGCGATTATAAAAGGCGATATTCAGTCGTCTGGCGATATTCGAATTGACGGAACAGTAATTGGAACTTTACGCTCCAGTGGCAAGATAGTAATCGGCCAAAGTGGAAATGTATCAGGTGAACTGGAATGTAAACAAGCCGATATCTCGGGTAAGGTGAAAGCAAATTTAAAGGTGGAAGAACTAACTGTACTAAAAGCCACAGCCATATTCGAAGGTGAGTTAACTACCCAAAAATTATCTATTGAGGTTGGAGCACAATTCAGCGGAAAATGCGAAATGAAGCAGCCCGCACCTGATGAAAAAAAATAAAAATAAACCTGGTGATTATCTGAATGCTTATGCCCGTTATTCCTCACTGGCCTTTCAGATGCTGTTCATCATTTTGGCTGGCGTTTTCGGTGGCCTGAAACTGGATGAATGGTTGCAATGGCGTTTCCCTGTTTTTACTGTAATATTATCGGTGTTGGCCGTGGTGTTAGCCATTTATTATGCCATAAAAGATTTTATGAAATAAAATTTTCCGTTTTATGAACAAAAATTTCCGTGTTTTTTTAATCAGGAACCTGCTTGCTGCTGGTTTTGCGGCAATACTCAGCTTTTTGATTTTCAATCAGCTACCCGAAAAATATACCAGCCAGGCCTGGCCTTATCTTCTTATCTTTTTCACCCTGGGCAATTTGGGATTATTTATGCTTTACCAACGGGCCAAAGAAAAAAAACTGAGCAGCTTCGCTAATTTTTTTATGTTGGCAACATTCCTTAAACTACTTGTTTATCTGGCCATTATCACTGTTTATCTGCTCTATAATCGTGATGAAGCTGTTCCTTTTTTACTTAGCTTCTTCATTTACTATATTATCTTTACTGCTTTAGAAGTAAATGCTGTTACAAAAAAATCGAATTGATGTTTTAGGCCGGATCAACCATGACAAAACATTTAACCGTTGCAATTGTGATTTTAAGTTTGATTTCATTTGCTGCACCTATTTTTGCACAGCCAGACACTGCTTACATCAAAGATAACAAGGATATGCTAACTGTTCGGGTTTATGGCATGTACGAAGCCATAAACCTCGAAATAAGTCCGGTAAGTAATGGCCCGGAATTAATATACCGACCAAACAGCCCGCAACATATCGGTCTGGCAGGGTTTTACAAATGGTTCGGGCTCGGATTAGCAATACAAACGCCCATTCCGGCAAGCGATAAAGACATTTATGGCTCCTCTTCCTCCGTTGATTTGCGAATAAACACTTATGGCTCATGGATTAATGCCGAACTGGCCTATGCCAACTACAAAGGTTTTTATCTGGAAAACAGTCCTCAGATTGTAAAGAACTTCAAAAACGGTGATCCTTATCTGCAACGTCCCGATCTGGATATCAGCAGCATAAGTGGAATTTTTTATCTGGTTCCCAATCATCGCAGGCATTCATTCAGAGCGGCTTACATCCAGAATGAATACCAGCGAAAAAGTGCAGGTTCTTTATTAATTGCCCCGGCATTTCAAATAAACCACTTGCAGGCGCAAAGCAGCCTGATACCAGACGAATATGCCAATCAACACGAGATTTTCGAAGAAGACAAACTGGTTAGAGGCAGGTTTAATTTTGTGGGAATTTTTGCCGGTTATTCCTATTCACTGGTGTTTTTAAAACGATTCTATGTAAATCTGGCCTTGTTGCCGGGAGCATTTTTACAGTATTACGACTATCATACCGAAACAGAACACTACAACCGAAACAAAGCCTATTTTTTATGGACCTCCCGTTTTGCAGCCGGATACAACGGCAAAAAATGGTTTGCAGGTTTGGGAGGTGTAAGTGGTTTCAACAATCCCGTTATGCCCCTAAACACTTCGGCTTATGCGCTTGGTGTTGAACAATTTAGATTGTGGATTGGAACCCGAATCAACATCAAAAAATAGGTTGACAGCAAATTTCACATCTCCTGAAAAAAGTTTATTAGTAATCGCAAATCAAATGCTTTTCCACATAAAAGCGTACTTTTGTGGCCTGATAACAATAATTTCCGGATTCTATGATCTTCATCACCCGAAGAGAACGTTTTAATGCAGCTCATCGTTTATTCAGAACAGATTTTAGTGATGAAAAAAATGCTGAAGTCTTTGGTAAATGCTCCAACCCAAACTGGCATGGGCACAATTATGAGCTCTTCGTCACGATAAAAGGTGAAGTAAATCCCGAAACTGGTTTTTTGGTTAATCTGAAACTACTTAGCAAAATAATTCGGGAAAAGGTTACCGATCAGATCGATCACAAAAACATCAACCTGGAAGTGCCTTTTATGCAAGGTAAGTTTGCTTCAACCGAGATGCTGGCGATGGCAATCTGGGATCAGCTCGAAACCAGTATCACTACGCTTGGTGCTGCCTTGCACTGCATAAAATTGTACGAATCTGAAAATAATTTTGTGGAATATTATGGCCATTAAACATTCCTGGTTCAAAGTGAAATCATCATGAAAGAAGCACCTAAAGCATTACTTGGTTACGAAAAAATTGAAAAATTCGCACCAAAAAAACTTGCACAGCTCGAGAAACACTACAGAGCCATCCTCGAATTGATCGGCGAAAACCCTGAAAGAGAAGGCCTGCAGGATACACCTCGCAGAGTAGCCAAATCCATACAGTTTCTTACCCAGGGTTATGATCACGATCCGCGTGAAATACTGCTCTCGGCCAAGTTTAAAGAAGATTACCGCGAAATGGTGATCGTGAAAGACATCGAGATTTTTTCGCTTTGCGAGCATCATATGATACCGTTCATTGGTAAGGCACATGTAGGCTACATTCCCAATGGCTATATCACCGGATTAAGCAAAATTGCCCGCGTGGTTGAGGCCTATTCGCGCCGGCTTCAGGTACAGGAACGACTCACCACACAAATCAAAGAAGCCATTCAGGAAGCACTTAATCCGCTTGGTGTTGCTGTGGTGATAGAGGCACGGCATTTGTGCATGTCGATGCGCGGCGTTCAAAAGCAAAGCTCAGTTACCACTACTTCTGATTTCACGGGAGCTTTTCAAAAAGCCGAAACCAGATCAGAGTTTATCAGCCTGATCGGTTCAAAGCTTCACTAAAATTTAACTTTTTCATTTGTAATAAATACGCTGTATGAATCAACTTAATCCTTCATTCACTTCAGAAACTGCCTTTAAATCGCAGGCACTGGCAAAAACATTTCTGGCCAATGTGTTCAGCTGGATGTTTTTGGCTTTGGCAATAACTGCTCTGGTAGCCTATATTTTTGCCGGTAACGAATCGTTTCTTCAGTTTATGTACAATACCGAAACCGGAGGTATGACCCTCGGTGGGTGGATAATAATGCTGGCTCCCTTAGGTATGGTTTTTTGGATGTCGATGGGTTTTGCTAGGATGAGTGCGCAATCGCTTTCACTAATCTTTTTGCTTTATTCGATACTAATGGGCCTGAGCCTTAGCTTTATATTTTTAGCATTTACAGGCGCTTCCATTGCCAAAACATTTGTGATAACCAGTGGCATGTTTGGGGCGATGGCCTTTGTTGGTTACACAACCAAAACAGACCTCAGCCGCTTTGGCTCGCTTATGATGATGGGACTAATCGGTATTATCCTTGCCACTGTTGTAAACTTTTTTCTCAAAAGTCCTGCAATGGATTATATCATTAGTTTTATTGGCGTGCTGGTATTTACAGGGCTTACAGCTTACGACGTACAAAAGCTGAAACGCATAGGTGCCTCAGCCACGGAGCAAGGTGACACCCTGCGAAAAGTTACGATAATGGGTGCCTTGACACTTTATCTCGATTTTATCAATTTATTCTTATTTTTGCTGCGCTTTTTTGGTAATCGCAGATAATGCATATTTTCCATAAAAACACATAAATCTCTTAATAACAATACTTTAAATAAGTTTTTGATTTCGATCAGAAAATTAAAGACAAAAGAGGGTATCACATTATCACCCAATAAGAGACAAATCAAAATTTAAACATGAAAGCTTACGTATTTCCCGGACAGGGAGCACAATTTGTGGGTATGGGAAAAGATTTGTTCGACAAATCAGCCCGGGCTAAGGAGCTCTTTCAAAAAGCTAACAGCATCTTAAAATTTAAGATCACCGACTTGATGTTTGAGGGAACAGACGAAGACCTCAGACAAACCAAAGTAACCCAGCCGGCTATCTTTTTACATTCTGTAATTCTGGCACTTACAATGGAAGACTTTAAACCGGATATGGTGGCAGGTCATTCACTGGGCGAATTTTCGGCTTTGGTTGCCAACAAAACATTGCTTTTTGAAGACGGTTTAAAGCTGGTATTCAAAAGGGCTCTGGCCATGCAAAAAGCCTGCGAAACTGAACCCGGCACTATGGCTGCCATCCTGGGCCTGGAAGATAAAGCCGTTGAAAATATTTGTGCAGGCATCAAACAGGAAATTGTTGTGCCAGCCAACTACAACAGCCCCGGTCAACTGGTGATTTCAGGATCGCAAAAAGGCATCGAGGTTGCCTGTGAAAAATTACTTGAAGCCGGTGCTAAAAGAGCCTTGCCACTCAAAGTGGGTGGCGCATTCCACAGTCCTTTGATGGAACCCGCCCGTGTGGAACTGGCAGAAGCCATTGCCGCAACAAGATTTAGCAGAGGCATTTGCCCAATCTACCAAAATGTTACCGGACAATCTGTTAACGATCCGGAAATCATCAAAACTAACCTAATTGCACAACTTACCGCTCCTGTAAGATGGACGCATATTATGAACAATATGATTGCCAACGGAGCAAAAACTATTATCGAAGTTGGCCCCGGAACTGTTTTGCAGGGGCTGTTTAAAAAAGTTGACCGCAATATTATTACTATGAGTGCAGCTATTTAATACTTCCATTTAGAAATAATCACTGCAAACCATTCGACAAATCATGTTGGATGGTTTGATTTATTAATAATGAGCCCTACTTTCCTGATCATCGTTGGTCGTTCATCACTAAAAACGATAAAAGCCCGAAACAAGAAATACTAATCACATTTCAGGCTTCAAGCAGCAAAAAAACATACATTTGTAAATTGTGGAAAACGTGACCAAATCCCGAGAAAAGAGTATCATCAGGGCATCCTGGATAGCCATTGTGGCCAATGCTCTGTTGTCGGTGCTCAAAATTATCGCCGGTTTTTTATCGGGAAGCATGGCACTGGTTGCGGATGGAATTGATTCTGCCGGCGACATTTTAGGATCGGTGATTACACTCATCACTGCCCGTATCATTTCGCGCCCGCCAAATATTAAACATCCTTTTGGATACGACAAAGCCGACACCATTGCCTCCACCTTGCTGGCCTTCCTGATTTTTTTTGCAGGAGCACAACTTGCCATAGCCACTTTTGAGCGTATTTCAAGCGGGGAACAAGGCGTATTGCCAGCACCTATGGCTGTTATTGTGGTGATCATTTCTATCATTGGAAAGCAGCTTTTAGCTCATTATCTGCGCAAAACCGGTAAAAAAATTGATAGCCCAATGCTTTTGGCCAATGCCAAAAATATGCAAAATGATGTACTGATCTCACTGGCTGTTCTGGTAGGATTGGTGATTACACATGTTTTTGATTATCCGCTGCTTGACGTTATCACAGCCTTCGTGGTAAGTCTATGGATCATGGTTGTAGCCATAAAAATCATCATCCGTTCGAGTCGCGAGTTGATGGACGGATTGGACGATCCGGGTATTTACAACACCATTACAATGGCTGTTGGAGCCATTGATGGAGCTCATAACCCTCATCGCATTCGGGCACGCAAAATGGCGCATTACTATATGATTGCGCTCGACATTGAAATTGATGGTCATAAAAGCCTGAACGAAGCCCACGAAATTGCACACAGGGTAGAGGATGAGATTAAAAAACAAATAAAAAATGTTTACGATATCCTTATCCATGTAGAACCACTTGGCGACGATCGTTCCAATGAGGTCTTTGGCGTTTCGCCGCACGACCTGCTGAAAAACTCACCTGATTAATTTCGAGCAGACATTTATATCTTTCCCATTCGTGTTATTTTAGTTAAGAGAATGTTCTCATTTTATATCTTTGCAGCAGTTTTTTGGTTGCAAATTTCCTGCTAAACACATACCCATGATATTGTTTTTTCAGCCCACTGCCAATCGTATTATTGCACTGGAATCCCTTTCAAAACCTGATCAGGACAGCCTGCAAAAACTTAGCTGGCTTTTTGGTGATGCCAGACAAATTCACGAAAAAACTATCAAGGGATATTATATTGGCCCCCGCAAGGAAATGATCACTCCCTGGAGTACCAATGCCGTTGAAATAACCCAAAACATGGGCATTCAAGGTATCAGTCGTATCGAATCGTTTTATAAAACTGACAAAACCAACTCAGAGTACGACCCCATGCTTCAGGCACGCTATCACAACCTCGACCAGCTCCTGTTTCATATCGAACATAAACCAGAACCCGTAAAGAATATTGACGACCTGCAAGCCTACAATATTCAGGAAGGCCTTGCACTTAGTGATGACGAAATAAAATACCTGGAAGAAATCAGCCAAAAGATCAACCGCAAACTCACCGACAGTGAGGTGTATGGTTTTGCTCAGGTAAACTCTGAACATTGTCGGCATAAAATTTTCAATGGCACTTTTATCATCGATGGCAAAACCATGCCCGAAACGCTTTTTGCCCTGATAAAAAAAACGTCTAAGGAACATCCTAACCGATTGGTTTCGGCCTATAAAGATAATGTGGCCTTTTTTCTGGGACCTCAAATTGAGCAATTTGCACCAGCCACCCAGCATCAGGCTGATTTTTTCGAGATTAAAGAGATCCACTCCGTAATTTCATTGAAGGCCGAAACACATAACTTTCCAACAACTGTTGAGCCTTTCAATGGAGCCTCAACGGGTAGCGGAGGCGAAATCCGCGACCGGCTTGCAGGCGGAAAAGGTTCTGTTCCGCTTACCGGATCAGCCGTTTATATGACATCCTATCCCCGCACCGAAGAAAACAGAAGCTGGGAAACAAACTGCGAGCCACGTGATTGGCTCTATCATAATCCGGCTGAGATCCTCATCAAAGCTTCAAACGGTGCCTCTGATTTTGGAAATAAGTTTGGCCAGCCGCTAATAAATGGCAGCCTGCTCACCTTTGAGCACAAAGAACAGGGCTATTTTGGATACGATAAAGTGATCATGCTGGCTGGTGGTGTTGGTTTTGCCAAAGCCGAAGATAGCCAGAAAGAAAAACCCGAACCCGGCGACTTGATTGTGGTGCTTGGTGGCGACAATTACCGTATTGGCATGGGTGGAGGTGCCGTTTCGAGTGTGGATACCGGCGAGTTTAGCAATGCGATTGAGCTAAATGCCGTGCAAAGGGCTAATCCTGAGATGCAAAAACGTGTTGCCAATGTGATTCGGGCCATGACTGAAAACGACAAGAATCCAGTTCGTTCCATTCACGATCATGGTGCCGGTGGTCACTTAAACAGCCTTTCGGAACTGGTTGAAGACAGCGGTGGCAAAATAGACATAGGCAAATTACCTGTGGGTGATCCTACACTTTCTGACAAAGAAATCATTGGAAATGAATCGCAGGAAAGGATGGGTTTGGTTATCCATCCCGCTTTTATGGAAATCCTGCAAAAAACAGCTGAAAGAGAACGCGCACCTATGTATTTGGTGGGTAATGCCACAGCTGATCAACAATTGGTATTTAAGCGGGATGAAAAAGTTTGTCCGATTGATCTGCGGCTGGAATATCTTTTTGGGAAGCCCCCAAAAACTGTTTTGGAAGATCGATACAAGCCCTACCGATTCGATGCGCTGCAATATGATTTTGATGACATTTATGTCTATATCAATGAAGTACTACAGCTCGAAGCCGTTGCTTGTAAAGACTGGCTCACCAACAAGGTTGACCGCTCGGTAACCGGACGTGTGGCCATGCAACAATGTGCCGGAGCCATTCAGTTGCCCCTAAATAATTTGGGCATAACAGCACTGGATTACAGAGGGATAAAAGGTATTGCCTCTGCCCTGGGTCATGCACCTGTGGCTGGTTTAATTGATTCGCGTGTTGGATCGCGACTTTCGGTGGCCGAGGCACTGACCAACATCCTTTGGGCTCCCCTCGAAGGAGGCCTCAAAGGTGTGTCGCTAAGTGCTAACTGGATGTGGCCTGCTAAAAATCCGGGCGAAAACACCCGGCTTTATATGGCCGTAAAGGCGTTGAGCGACTTTTGTGTTGAGCTGGGCATCAATGTGCCAACCGGAAAAGACAGCCTCTCGATGACCCAAAAATATCCTGATGGCACCAAAGTACTGGCGCCCGGAACGGTTATCGTGACAGCCGCTGCCGAAGTAAAAGACTTGAAAAAAGCTGTAAGACCAGTGCTGAAAAATGACCCGGATACAGCTGTCGTTTACATTGATTTATCCTCCGACGACTTTGAGCTTGGTGGAAGCAGTTTTGCCCAGCTTTTGAATGGTATTGGCACAAAAGCACCTGATGTTAAAGATGCAGCCTACTTTAAACAGGTGTTTGATACCATACAGGAATTGATTGATCAGGAGCTCATTATGGCTGGTCACGATGTTTCGGCTGGGGGCTTGATAACCACCTTGCTCGAAATGAATTTTGCCAACACTGATTTTGGCATGGAAATCAGCCTCGACAGCTTTCAAAAACTGGATATCATACAGTTGCTTTTCAGCGAAAAACCAGCCATAGTCTTACAGCTTAAAAAAGATTCTCCGGCCTTTGAAACACTTTCGAAAGCACAGATTAACTTCGCCACCATTGGAAAACCAATTGCTGACCGCCTGCTGATTTTGCATCATTACAAAGACAGTTATACGCTCGACATTGATGCTTTGCGCGATAGTTGGTTTAAATCGTCCTATTTGCTCGACAAAATGCAAAGTGGCGAAAAATTTGCCTTACGGAGATTTAAAAATTATAAGAAACAAGATCTGGAATTTAGCTTTGGAAAAGATTTCACAGGCAAACTCAGCAGCTATGGACTGGAAGCTTCCAGGCGAAAATCCAGCGGCCTGAAAGCTGCTATCATCCGCGAAAAAGGTGTTAACGGCGACCGCGAAATGGCTTATGCCCTGCATCTTGCAGGCTTTGATGTTAAAGACATCCACATGACTGACCTTATCAGCGGACGCGAAGACCTGACTGACGTACAGATGATTGCTTTTGTCGGCGGTTTCTCAAACTCAGATGTGCTGGGTTCGGCTAAGGGTTGGGCTGGAGCATTTTTATACAATACCAAAGCAAAGCAAGCACTCGATAACTTCTATGCCCGACCCGACACTTTGAGTCTGGGCGTTTGCAATGGCTGCCAGTTAATGATGGAATTAAATCTTGTTTTTCCTGATCATCCCGAAAAAGCATTGATGCTACCTAATGATTCGGGCAAATTTGAATCCGGATTTATCAACGTGGATATTCCTGCCAACAATAGTGTAATGCTCAAAAGCTTATCAGGCAAACGGTTAGGAGTGTGGATTGCTCACGGAGAAGGCAAATTCAGCTTCCCGTGCTATAAAGACAATTACAATCTTGTGATGCAATACGGACAGGAAGAATATCCGGGCAATCCAAATGGAAGTGATTTTGCCACAGCAGCAGTCTGTTCAAATGATGGCCGTCACCTGGCAATGATGCCACATATCGAAAGATCCTTCCTTCCGTGGCAATGGGCGCATTATCCTGAACATCGCGAACAGGATGAAGTAAGTCCCTGGATAGAAGCCTTTGTCAATGCCCGTAAATGGATCGAGAATACCAAACAAACTAAATAGAACATGCCTACAAAAACTGCGATCATTACAGGTGCCACAAGTGGCATCGGGCAAGCCGCTGCGCTGAAATTTGCAGCCAATGGCTGGCAATTGGTAGTCACCGGCCGGCGAGCCGAAAAGCTGAGATCATTGCAACATGAAATCCAAGAGAAATTCGATGCCACGGTGATTTGCCTTACACAGGATGTGCGCCATCCTGGAAGTGGGGACGAATTAAAAAAAATGCTTTCGGAAAAACAGATCAAGCCAGATTTATTGATCAACAATGCCGGATTAGCAGCAGGTCTGCTTCCTTTGCACAATAGTGAAATATCCGATTGGGAACAAATGATCGATACAAATATCAAAGGATTGCTGTATGTGTCGAAAAGTATTGCATCCATGATGGTGGAACAAGGCTTCGGGCATATCATTAACATTGGTTCGATCGCCGGAAAAGAAGCCTATCCGGGCGGTAATGTTTATTGCGCCACCAAACATGCCGTAGATGGCCTCACCAAAGCCATGCGTATGGATTTGCTTCCCTTTGGGATAAGAGTGAGCCAGGTGGCCCCAGGTGCAGTGGAAACAGAATTTTCGCTGGTTCGTTTCAAAGGTGATCAACAAAAAGCTAAAAATGTGTACAAAGGATTTAAACCTTTGACTGCAGAAGATATTGCCGATGCCATCTGGTATGTTGCTAATGTACCCGCACATGTAAATATCAATGATTTGTTGATTATGCCAACAGCCCAGGCCAGTGCCATGCAATTTAACAGGCAAAGCATCACCTAATCAGATTCTAATTAATTGTTATTTTTTTCTTAATATTGCTCCCAGTATTTTTGTTGGTGTTGGTTTTAATTGCTATTCAATAGCTTACTAAGTTTACGTTATGGATAAACGGATTACGCGCATCTTTGATTTACTGCCTTATTACGAACAAAAATTCAAACCAAAAGCTGATGTTTTAGCCGGAAAAGAAAATGGTGATTGGGTGAAATACGACATCACAAAATTTCGCGAAATAGTTGATGATATCAGCTATGCCTTATTGCAGCTTGGGATTGAAAAAGGCGATAAAATTGCTACGATTTCAAACAACTGCCCCGAATGGAATTTCATTGATTTTGCGGTGCTCCAGACCGGTGCCATTCATGTGCCTATTTATCCTACCATTAGCGAAGCAGACTACAAATACATACTCATTCATTCAGATGTAAAATTTGTGTTTGTTGCCGGCAAAGAACTCTTTCGCAAAGTTGAACACATATTGCCCGAAATAGATAATGTGCAGGATGTTTATACTTTCAAAACTACCGAAGGACTGAAACACCTGAGTGAGTTAATTACACTCGGTGCTGAAAATCAAAATGCTGAAAAGCTTCAAAACATTAAAAGCAATATATCAGCCGACGACACAGCTACTTTGATATACACTTCAGGCACCACCGGAAAGCCAAAAGGCGTGATGCTGTCGCACGCCAATCTGTTGAGCAATGTAGAAGCTGTTTACCATATCTTTCCCGTTGACGAACATTGCAAAGCTGTAAGTTATTTGCCGCTGTGTCATGTTTACGAAAGGATGAATATTTACACCTATATCTATCTGGGTGTAAGTATCTATTATGCCGAAAATATGGGAACAATTGCAGATAATATTCGTGAGGTGCAACCCGAAATACTCACCACCGTTCCCCGATTGCTCGAAAAAGTTTATGATAAAATTATTGCCAAAGGCCGTAAACTCAAAGGAATTAAAAAACAACTTTTCTTTTGGGCTGTTAATCTGGGCCTTAGCTATCAGGCCGAAAACAAAAACGGGATATTTTATAAATTACAGCTTTCTATTGCCAACAAGCTGATTTTTTCGAAATGGCGCGAGGCACTTGGTGGAAAAATGCGTGTGATCGTTTCGGGTGGGGCAGCATTGCAACCCAGGTTAAGCAAGGTTTTTACCGCAGCGCAAATTCCGGTTCTGGAAGGATACGGACTCACCGAAACCTCTCCTGTAATAGCTGTAAATACCCTTGAACCCGAAGGGCTAAAATTTGGAACGGTAGGTAAAGTAATCAAAAATGTTGAGGTAAAAATTGCCCAGAATGGCGAAATTTTAGTCAAAGGCCCCAACGTGATGAAAGGCTATTTTAAAGATAAGGCAATGACAGCTGAAGCCATTGACAGCGATGGCTGGTTTCATACGGGTGATGTGGGCGAGATTGATAGTTCAGGACACCTGCAGATTACCGGCCGTATAAAAGAAATCTTCAAAACATCAATGGGAAAATACATCAGCCCCGCCCTGATCGAAAACCGGTTCAAAGAATCTGCCTTTATCGATGGCCTCATGGTAATTGGCGAACACCATAAATTTGCCGCAGCTCTGATTGTACCAAATTTCGAACACCTGCGGTCGTGGTGCCGTATCAAAGGAATCAATTATACTACTGATAGTGAAATGATTACTAAAAAAGCAATTATTAATCGTTTCAAAAAAGAAGTGGATCATTACAATGTATATTTTGGTGATTACGAAAAAATTAAGAAATTTGAGCTTACTGACCATGAATGGACCGTTCAGTCGGGAGAGTTGACTGCAAACCTGAAATTGAAAAGAAATTTTATTGCAAAAAAATATCAGGATAAAATTGACGAAATCTACAAAACCTAATTTGCTAAATTTATCAAACTAATAACCGCCAAAGTATGAAAAACGCTCGTATTTTTGATATCCTGGATACATTCAGAAAAGCTGACTCAGCTGATAAGGAAATTTTTGCGGCTCGAAAAAATGGCGAATGGCAAAGTGTTGCTGCAAGGCAATATGTTGAAACAGTTGATAAACTCAGTTTGGGTTTTCTGGAATCAGGCATCAAAAAAGGTGACAGGGTAGCCACTATCTTAAAAAACTGTCCGGAATGGAATTTCATTGATATGGCTTTGCTTCAGATTGGAGCCATTCAGGTTCCTATCTATCCTACTATTAGCGACAATAATTATCAGTTTATTTTTAACGATGCCAGTGTAACCTATATCATCATTTCAAATGATGCTTTTCATCAACGCATCAAAGATGTAGTGAATGAAGTGACCAGCCTCGAAGGCATTTTTAGTATTGAAAAAGTGGATGGCCTGCGCCATTGGACCGAATTGCTGGAGAGAGGTGAAAAATCTGACAAACAAGCTGAGTTGGACGAGCTTCGCAACAACATTAAGGCCACCGAAATGGCAACTTTAATATATACTTCAGGCACAACAGGAAACCCCAAAGGTGTGATGCTTTCGCACCGTAATATTATGAGCAATGCCGATGCAACCATCGAAATATTGTCGCAAAATCCGGTGAGCCGTGTGTTGAGTTTCCTGCCTTTGTGCCATGTGCTGGAACGAATCATGAATTACACTTACCAGCGGTTTGGTGCCAGCATTTATTATTGCGATAACCTGGATCAGATAGGTGAATACATCCGCGATTCAAAACCCGAAATGTTTACAGCAGTGCCTCGCGTTTTGGAAAAGACCTACGAAAAAATTGTGCGCAAAGGAAGAGGCCTTAAAGGCATCAAAAAGGCAATCTTTTTTTGGGCTATCAGTGTTGGCGAAAAATACGAACCCTGGCAAAAAGCTGGTTTATGGTATCGGCTAAAACTACGGATTGCCCGTAAATTGGTTTTCAATAAATGGCATCCTGCCTTTGGAGGCAGATTAAACGCTATTGTTAGCGGGGGTGCCAGTTTGCAGGAACGTATCGCAAGAGTTTTTTGGGCTGCCGGATTCAAAATCATAGAAGGTTATGGTCTGACCGAAACTTCTCCTGTTGTGGCTGTGAGCAATTTCCTCCCCGGAGGTGTAAAAATTGGGACTGTTGGCCCTGCATTACCTGGCGTTGAAATAAAAATTGCAGAAGATGGCGAAATCCTTACCAAAGGACCCAATGTGATGCTGGGATATTACAAGCGACAAGACCTTACTGATGAAATTATTGATCAGGATGGTTGGCTGCACACAGGTGATATTGGTCGGTTCGAAGGAAAATTTTTGCGTATTACCGATCGTAAAAAAGAAATTTTTAAAACATCGGGCGGCAAATATATTGCCCCTCAACAGGTTGAAAACAAACTTAAGGAAAGTGCCTTCATCGAAAATGTGATGGTTGTGGGTGAAGGCAAAAATTTTGCGGCGGCCATCATTATACCCGATTTTGCACACCTTGAATCCTGGTGTAAGGTAAAAGAACGCCCTTTCGAAGGTAAGGAAAAAAGCATCAAAGATCCGGTGATAGTTAACCGCATCGAACGCGAAATAAACGAGATGAACAAAAAACTTGATCACACCGAAAGGGTGAAAAAATTTGTGCTGCTTGCCGATTCATGGAATGTGGAAACCGGAGAGCTCTCCCCTACCATGAAGCTCAAACGAAAATTCCTGATGCGGAAATATGCTGTTTTGATTGAATCGCTATATCTGAACGGCGGTTTTAATGCAAAAGTTTAAACAGCATTTCGCGGTATAGCTCATCGGCACCTATATCCTGACTTTTGTAACCCTTTGATTTGAGGTCGTATTCGCGCAATACACCAATACAACGCACAGCATCAGCAATGCTAAAATTGCGGGCCGCCTGCTGCATATCCTGAACAAAGAAAGGATTCATGCCCAGCAAACTGGCCAAATTATTTCTGCTTTTATCGTGCGCATAATGTACCTTCAGGATTTTTGTGAAAAAACCATACAAAATGATGGTGGTAAGAAGCAAGGGATAATCTTTAGGGTTGTCTCCAAAAAACCGGACGATCTGGTTGGCACGCAGAATATCTCTGCTGCCAATGGCTTTTTGAAGCTCGAAAACATTGTAATCTTTTGAAATACCAATATTTCGCTCCACATCTTCGTCAGTAATCCTTTTTCCGGCAGGCAGTGCAATAACTAATTTTTCCAGCTCATTCCTTACTTTATGCAAATCATTCCCTAAAAAATCTGCAATCATCTGGCAGGCCTTTGGAGTGATAGTGTAATTTTTCTGTGCCAGATATTGTTCGATCCATTTGGGGATATGGTTTTCGTAAATCTTTTTCGATTCGAACAACACGCCCCGGGCAGCCACTTTTTTAGCAAGCAGCCTTCGCTTATCCAACTTCTTATACTTAAAATTGATGATCAGGATTGTGGTTTCCGGCAATTTTTCAATATAATCTTCCAGCTTGTCAATTTCCTTGATGTCCTGTGCTTCTTTTACAATCAAAACCTGATAGTCGCCCGTCATTGGATAATTCCTGGCCTGATTTACAATGGTTTCCACATCTACATCACGCCCATACACCACCATTTGGTTAAAGGCTTTATCAGCCGGATCGAGCACCTGCTCTTCCAGCATATCAGAAATTGTATCGATAAAATAAGGTTCATCACCCATCAAAAAATAAATGGGATAATAAACCCTGTTCCGAATATCAGCTATGATCTGTTCGAATGTAAAAGCCATAACTAAAACCGCAGGTGTTTTACTGTAATTCCGTTGTTTATAAGCTGTTGCAAAGCATCGATACCAATTTTGAGGTGTTCGGCCACATAGCGATGATTTACTTTTCGATCGCTATCGGATGTTTTGACCCCTTCCGGAATCATGGGCTGATCCGATACCAGCAACAAGGCTCCGGTGGGTATTTCATTGGCAAAACCAACCACAAAGATGGTGGCTGTTTCCATATCCACTGCCATCGAACGGGTTTCGATCAGGTATTCTTTAAATTCGTCATCATGCTCCCAAACTCTCCTGTTAGTTGTGTAAACCGTTCCTGTCCAATAATCGCGGCCATGATCTCTGATGGTTGTCGAAATTGCCTTTTGCAGACTAAATGCCGGCAATGCCGGAACTTCTTCGGGCAAATAATCAGCTGATGTTCCCTCTCCCCGAATGGCAGCAATGGGTAAAATCAAATCGCCAACCTGATTCTTCCGCTTGATTCCCCCACATTTTCCCAAAAACAAAACTGCCTTTGGATGTATTGCTCCCAGCAAATCCATTATGGTTGCTGCATTGGCACTGCCCATGCTGAAATTTATTATCGTGATGTGGCCCGAAGTGGCACAAGGCATGGGATGATCTTCTCCTATAATGGGCACGTTATGCCATTGCGCAAATAATTCGAGGTACTGATTAAAATTTGTTAACAAGATGTATTCTCCAAACTGATCGAGTGGCAAACCGGTGTAGCGAGGCAGCCAGTTTTCAACAATTTCTTTCTTGGTTTTCATAAATGCATTTTAACTTACAAATTTAATGGTTTTATACAAGTGAAAGATCGTTTAAACTCTGTTTTGGCTTTACAGTATAAAAAGCTAATTCCTGCAGGCTCTTTTGGGGAATGAACAATGATCTTTTTTTACGAAATATTCAAATAGCCCACAAATAACGCAGCTGAATTCATATCTTTGTTTGCGAAAAGGATTGTTTGTTTGTAGTTTTATGGAATGGTTTAAAACGAAAGAAACTGATAACCAGGCACAGGTTTTTGACCCAATCAGAAGGCGTTATGTTGCTCTTACGCCGGAAGAAAAAGTTCGTCAACAAGTATTACATCTATTGGTTAATAAGCTTAATGTTCCGGTGGGCTTAATCGCTGTTGAATACACCATAAAGCTCGGAAAACTTACTAAACGTTGCGATATTGTAGTATTTTCAGAGAACCATACACCATTGATGATTGTGGAATGTAAAGCCGCTCATATTGATTTAGGCAACTCGACACTGGAGCAAGCCTCACGCTACAATCAGTCGCTCCAGGTTAATTATCTGATGATAACAAACGCCAAAGACTACTATTTATACCGCATAAATGTTCAGAATGGCAGCCTGACCCACTGCAAACATTTGCTCAATTACGAACAGATGAACCAAATTAATCAAAACGTTTTATGATCAAATCATGCTTGCTGTTGATAAGCTTTGTGGTGCTTAATTCCTTTTGCACCCTGACTGCACAAACAACTACCGAAACTAAAAAAAGTGAGGTGAACCAGGTAAGTGATTACATTTTACTGGCTAAAAGTTTTTATGGTAAATCAGTGGAAAAAGCTTTAACATACAGCCAGATGGCATTAGAAAAAGCTGGAAAAATCCAGCACGACTCAATATTGGCTCATGCACACAAAACCGTTGGCATTGCATACTACTATAACGAAAATCCGGATAAAGCCATACCACATTTCGATTCGGCCTTAGTGCTTTTTGAAAAACTTGGCGACACCAAAGAGGTCGGTAATATTTATAACAACCTGGGCATTATGCGCACAGGCATAGGCGACTATAACACAGCCATCGAAATGTATTTAAAAGCACTGGATATCCGTTTGCAGCAAAGCGATACGATTTCGCTTGGCAGGCTCTACAACAATCTGGGATCCTTGTATTATCATTTGTCGTCATTCGACGAAAGTCTCAACTATTTCACCAAATCTTTCGAAATAGCAGAGTTGCAGGACGATTCTACCGGAATGATGAGTGCTAAAAATAACATTGGCCTGGTATTGATCAATTTAAACAAGTACGACGAAGCATTGGCAACCTTCCGGATTTCTATTAAAATTGGCAAACGCAACAACGACAAATTAGGCATTGCCGACAGCTATCATAACCTCGGGATGATACATTTTAGAAAAGATCAATTTGACAGTGCCCTGATTTTCTATAAAAAAGCAGCCGATTATTACAACCAAATTGGCATTGAAAGCGGAAATAATTGTCTGGGACTGGGCAACTGTTATTTTGAAACGAAAAATTACAACAATGCAATCACAGAATTTAATAAAGCACTGGCTATCAGCTATTCAAAAAACGACCGGCAACTTCGGCTCGATGCCTTACGCAACCTTTTTGAAACCTACAAAACAAGCAATAATACAAACAAGGCTCTCAAAGCCGTAACACACTACCACAGCCTCTTCGATTCTGTAAAAACCCTGTTTGATTCAACGGCCGTAAAAAATCTTCTGGCCCGTTTCGAAATTGAAAATCATCAACGCGAGATGAATTCCTTGATAAAGGAACAAAGCATACAGCAAGAGCTTATCAGGGAGCAAAAACAGAAACTCCGGTTTCAGAAGTTAGTTAGTTATATTAGTTTACTTTTTCTGCTGGTACTTTCTGTTATTATTTATTTTTTGTTCAAACTATACCGGCGCAACAAAAAGGCGAATCAGGTATTAACGCAGCAAAACTTCGAAATAGAGGAAGCCCGAAATTCTCTCAAGAAATCACATGCCGCAATTCAGGAACAGGAAGAGCTGCTCCGAACCTTAATCAACACCACGCCGGATATCATTTGTTTTAAAGATGCAAAAGGTCGCTGGCTGGAAGCTAATCAGGCCGATCTTGAGCTTTTTAACCTTACCGGGGTCGATTATAAAATGAAAACTGATGCCGAACTGGCCGAATACAGCCCAACACACAAAGATGCACTCCGCAATTGTATTGCTTCGGATGAGATAGCCTGGCAAAAAAGGAAGATTACCCGGGGTGATGAAGAAATTCCGGGGCCTGATGGCGCTATCAGAACTTATGATGTGTACAAAATCCCTTTGTTTAATCCCGATAACACTACCAAAGGATTGATTGTTTGGGGACGCGATATTACAAACCGAAAAAAAGAAGAACAAAAACTGGCTAAGGCCCTTATAAAAGCTAAAGAATCAGACCGATTAAAAACAGCCTTTCTCTCCAATATGTCGCACGAAATTCGCACACCACTTAACGCCATTGTTGGATTTAGTCAATTGCTTGATGATGAAACCATTACAAAAGAAGAGAAATCCAAATTTATACAGCTCATCCTTCAAAACGGAGAATCGTTGCTCAACCTGATAAACGACATCATCAGTCTGGCAAAAATTGAAGCCGGAGTAAGCCACCTCAACCCGGAATACTTCTCGCTCAATAAGCTTTTTCTGGAACTGGAAGCAAGCTATAAATCCATTCTGAATCAACGAAACAAAAAACATCTCAAATGGGAACTTACCCTCCCCGATCAGGATGTAATCATACATACCGATGTAGAAAAATTGCGACAGGTTGTTGTTAATCTGCTCGACAATGCCATTAAATTCACTGATGAAGGAGGCATTGTATTTGGTTTTGTTGCCAACTTCAACAACAATCAGGAGGTGGATGACATTGAACTCTTTGTTCAGGATTCGGGAATAGGAATCGCCGAAGAACAGCAACGAAAAATATTCAGACATTTTACCAAACTCAACGATGACAGCAAAAAAATATATCCCGGAACCGGGCTGGGTCTGAGTATCGTTCAACAATATGTACAAATGATGGGAGGCAGCATCAAACTTGAATCGCAACCCGGGAAAGGTACACGTTTTATCATTGTTTTGCCTCACTTTGGTAAGGCTCGCGAAAATGCTGTGAAACAAAGCAAGTTATTGAGCCATCAGTACAATTTTGAAGGGAAAACGATCCTCATTGTCGAAGATGTAGATTCCAGTTTCGACTTGCTCAATATCATTATTCAGGGCACACGCGCCAATGTGTTAAGAGCTGTTACAGGTAGCGATGCGGTTGAAATGTGTGTTACAAATCCGGATATCGATCTGGTGCTGATGGATATTCAACTGCCACAGCTCAATGGCCTGGAAGCAACAAACCGAATAAAGTCGTTCAGGCCCACCCTGCCAATTATTGCACAAACAGCCTTTGCCATGACTGAAGAAAAAGAAGCCTGTTTTGCCGCCGGCTGCGATGCCTATCTGTCTAAACCCATAAAAGCCGAGCTTATGCTTCCGGTGATAAAAGAAATTATTGATGGATAAATCCACTATAATAGCAAATTAACAGCTGTTAATAATTTATCAACTATCTTAGTTTTCAAATAATAATAAGAAAAAAACTTTACATTTGCACTGAAAAATCATGCCCTATGAAGAATCTAATCCTAAAAATCGTTTTGTTTGCCGTGATCATCGTTCTGGGATACATGGTATATGAAAGCATCAACAAACCTGTCAGGTTTAAAAAAGAACGAGCCCAGCGTGAAGTGGAAGTCGTTCAGCGACTAAAAGATATTCGTAATGCACAATCCATTTTTAAACAGGCAAACAACAGTTACACTCCGAGCTTCGACAGCCTGATAGCATTTTTAAAATCTGGTGAGATTCCTGTTGTAAAACTCGTGCCCGATCCGGAAGATACTACTTTTACAAAAACAATATCCGACACCCTCGGCTATGTGAAAGTATTAGATTCGCTATTCGGAAAAAGGAAAAGCTTCAATGTAGATAACATCCGATACATCCCATTTAGCGATGGCGTTGAATTTGAAATGGATGCCGGAAGTATCGACCGCGGTGGTGTAACAGTGAGTGTTTTTGAAGTCAAAGCACCCTTCATGGCTTATTTAAAAGGATTAGAAGAGCAACGTATTTATAACATTATTGCAGGCGAAGAAGATATCGACAAATATCCCGGCCTTAAAGTAGGTTCCATGACCGAGCCATCAACAGATGGTAATTGGGAATGACAACTTTTTGCCATGATTGCCCCGTCGAAACCAACACTTAGTCTGATTGACAAGTCTTTTAAACAAGACTACTCAAAAAACTTTCAAATGACCATCCGGATAGCTCCGGATGGTTTTTCATTTGTAATTTTTTCGCCGGAAAAACAACGATTTGTCGGCCTCGAAACCTATAGCTTTTCTGCCCGAAACGAAGTGATTAGTCTCGTTAATATCCTCGACGAAATTATCATGAAACATGCCTGGATTGCCTACCCCTATCAACAAGTCAGGGTGTTGGTCGAAAACAATCATATGGCTTTGGTTCCTAATCCGCTTTACGACGAAAAAGAAAAAGGAACCTATCTTGCTTTTGCGCAGGCTTTTCAGGAAAATAGCAGAATTTCGAGCGATCTGCTCAAAACTGCCGATGCCTCCGTTGTATATTATATCTCTAATGTTCTCATGGCCAAAATCAAAGATCTATGGGCCAACGCCAGGGTGCATCATATCAGCAGTGCTTTTATTGAATCGGTGCTAATTGCCAATAAAAACAAGCAGTTTGATTCTGCAGTGTTTGTGCAGGTTCGAAATCGTTGCTTTGATATGTTAGTGATTGAAGATCAAAAATTTAAATTCTACAATATTTTTCGCTTCAATACCAAAGAAGATTTCATTTACTTTCTGCTTTTTGCCATGGAACAGCAACAACTTAATCCCGAAAAAACACCTTTGATTTTGTCGGGTGCCATCGAACAAAGTTCAGCCATTTTTGAGATAAGCGAAAGATACATCAGAAATATTAGCTTCGAAACGCGCAACAAAAATTTTGACTACAGTTATGTGTTTGAAACCCTGATATGGCATCATAATAGCTTATTATTCAATACTTTGCAATGCGAATTATAAGGGGGAAATATCAGCGCCGACAAATTGTTGCACCAGCTAGTCTGCCTGTGAGACCCACAACGGATATGGCTAAAGAAAGTCTGTTCAATATCCTCGAAAATCTGTTAGAGTTGGATCAGCTCAAGGTGTTGGATTTATTTTCGGGCACTGGCAATATTGCCTACGAAATGGCCTCACGCGGAGGTAAAAGTGTGTTGGCTATTGATCAGCATCCTTATTGTGTGCGTTTTATCAGGTCAATAATAGAAAAACTACAGATTGAAAACCTGCAAGTGTTGCAAATGGACGTTTTTAAGTTTGTTCCAACCACCCGACAAAAATTCGATTTGATATTTGCTGATCCGCCATACGACAGTCCACATTTCCAACTACTTGTACAACTTGTATTCGAACACGGTTTATTAGAGCCCGGAGGATTGCTTGTAATAGAACATTCCGGCAATGAAGATTTTTCGGAGCATCCTGCTTTTGTTGAGATGCGTCATTACGGCAGGGTTCATTTCAGTTTTTTCAGACAGGCATAAAAAAACCGGCCAGAAGCCGGTTTTAAGTTTTTTAATATTCGTCTTCATGAAAAAAGAAATCTTCCTTGGTAGGATAATCCGGCCAGATATCTTCAATACGTTCATAAATCTCGCCTTCATCTTCCATTTCCTGAAGGTTCTCGATAACTTCCTGAGGGGCACCTGAGCGAATAGCCCATTCCAGTAATTCATCCTTTGTGGCCGGCCAGGGAGCATCTTCCAGTTTTGAAGCTAATTCAAGTGTCCAATACATAATTCCTAATCTTTAGGTGAAATTTTTTGCAAAAGTAATTTTTTTTTATTCGAAGTCAAGAAAAAACAATCATTTCATAAAATGCACTAATAACGTGCTTTCCAGACTGTTTCGATGGCACCGTTCTGATTGCCGAGGTATCTGGCCAGCACAAAAAAGTAGTCAGATAACCGGTTGAGGTATTGCAAATCGAGCTCATCAACAGGATATCGTTCACTCAATTGCACAACCAAACGCTCCGCCCTCCGACAAACTGTGCGTGCCACATGACAGAAAGAGACTACCATATGTCCGCCCGGAAGTATAAAACTGGTGAGTTCGGGCAACTCAAGATTCATTTTATCTATCTCTTTTTCGAGTAGCTCAATATCAAGTGCTCCTAATGAGGGCATCGGTCTGGCAACAAAAGCGTTTTTATCTTCAGCCAAATGTGTTTCAATTGTGAAAAGCCTGTCTTGTATTTCAATTAAAATTTTCCGGCTGTGTTCATCTGTGTTCTCATGATCACGTATCAAACCCACAAAAGAATTAAGCTCATCTACCGTGCCGTATGCTTCAATTCTATTGTGATATTTAGGAACACGGGTGCCGCCGATGAGTGCGGTTTGTCCTTTATCACCCGTGCGGGTATAGATTTTAAAATCGTCTGCCATAGTAAGTGTTTTAGGGAGATAACAAGCTTGCAGCCGGATTGTTTAAAAAATTAGACGATAAGCAATCTTACTGCCGTTGCGCAACGGTGATAATATTTTGATTCAATTCATCCGATTCTATTCTGCCATCACGTAGCCTAACGATGCGATGTGCATACAGGGCAATATCCTCTTCGTGTGTAACAACAATGATCGTATTGCCCGCCTGATGAATTGTTTCGAGTAAACCCATTATTTCAACAGAGGTTTTTGAGTCCAGATTTCCGGTTGGTTCATCCGCCAAAATGATCGATGGATTATTCACCAATGCCCTGGCAATGGCAACTCGTTGGCGCTGACCACCAGACAATTCGTTTGGCCGGTGTTTGGTTCGATCTGTTAGTTGCACATCTGCCAACACTTTTTCTGCTATCTCTAATCGCTGTTGCTTGCCAATCCCGGAATAAACAAGGGGCAACATCACATTTTCGAGTGCAGTGGAACGGGGAAGGAGATTAAACGTCTGAAAAATAAACCCGATTTCTTTGTTTCTTATATCAGCCAATTCGTTGTCGTTCATTCGGCTGACGTCTTTTCCGTTCAAAAAATAGGAGCCGGCAGTCGGCGTGTCCAAACAACCCAAAAGATTCATCAGGGTTGATTTGCCGGAACCCGAGGGCCCCATCAGGGCAACATACTCATTACGCCGGATATTAAGCGTGATTTCATCAAGTGCTTTAACTATTTCTGTACCAACCTTATAGTGACGTGAAATTGCTTCAAGACGAATCATATTGTTATCCATGAGCAGGTGTTTTGGAAAAACAAAGTTACTAAACAAATCTACATCTTCAAGGTAAAATGTTGCTTTGCAATTCCCTTTCTGAAAAACACCAATCCAAATTGATAAAGATCAATAGAAAGGCTTACCTGGTCATTATTCCGAATTTCGTTCCAGGCGTCATCCATATCGGCTGACCAATGAATGTCGTCGAAAATAAATACACTGTCGGCATGAGCTTTGGTGAGGCAATGCTTAAAATAATCAAGCGTAGGCATCTTTTGGTGATTCCCGTCAAAAAAAACCAGATCGAGCCGGGGCATTTCATTCAGCACCTCTGGCAGGGTCTGGTTAAAATTTCCTATAACAATATTTACATTCCTTGCTTCAAGCCTTTCGAAGCTATTAGCCGCCACTTGTGCCATCGAAGCACAGCCTTCGAGGGTGATAACTTTCGAATCAGGATTTCCCAATGCCAATGCAGCAGCCCCCAAACCGGCAGCCGTGCCAAACTCAATTATGTATTCGGGTTTGAAATGATGCGACAATCGAAATAGCAGCTGGTTAAAACGCTCGGCGTGTGAGCGTCTTTTGACAAGCTGCTGCACCCTGGCCCGATAGGTGATAAACTCTTTTGAACCAGCAGAAGCACCAAAATCAACTGTTTCAATAAGGTTGCGGTTACTTAGCAGGCGTTTGCGCTGCCGATGTAATGCTTCATATTCCGGATAATGATTTTTGTCGTAAAGCACTTCACCAGCCAATTGATAAACAAATGGGGAATGCAGTCCGTGTAATCCTTTTGCCCTGAATAAATAAGCTATAAACTCACTTGTTTTGTTTATAAAGCTCATTACGAATTGTTTGTAAGATTCGGTTACAAAATTAAGAAAAAATTAATCTGATTATGAATAAAATCCCTTGTTCAATCATCCTCAAGGCTCATGCTATTCAAAGGCTATTTTTTGAATGATGAAAACACTTCTTGGATTCTTGCGTACCAACCGGCTGTTGCTGATTTTTTGATTGGCCGTAACGACAAAATAATTGCTATACCAATAATCCAGTCTGCCAAAATTTTCTTCGAGAAGCCGATCATTCGAAAAGCGCAAATCCAGGTTTGTGCGGGCAGGTTCTCCTATCAGCTCTCCGTCCGAATCGAAAAGCTTACTGTGCAACACACCTTCGTGATAAGCAGCCGCCAACACCTCCGGCTCATGAGCCGACACAATAACATGACGCTCGAGCTCATAGCTGGTCAGATCTCGTATCTGAAAGGTGTTGAGCCAGTTAACGCCACCCTCATTATTGAATGAAACCAGCAGGGTATTAAAAAACTGATATCCCTCGAAAATGGTATATGTATAGGGTATCGGGCGGCCATAAAAATCATAATCAATTCTTGATTCAACCCGATAACGTGGGCGAAATGCCTCAGCCGAAAATAACAACAGACTATCCTGTTTGATCAGCTGAGGTTCGTAAAACTGAAATGCTATATCGGTTTCTTCTATATTCACTTTTCCCCGGGATTGTTGCTGCCTGTAGCGCATCAGATCCTCACTGGCCAAGGCATTATCAATATTTGGCAAAGAGGCAAAAGGATGATACTGAATATTACTTTGTCCGTTTGGTTTCAACTGCAAATAAAACAAGCCTGCTGCCTCGCGAGCTGTTGTTTCCTGTGCGTCTTTCAGACCAGTGGGCTTACTTTTCTCGCGTTCGTAAGTGCCAATAGCCACCACTTCTTCAGTTTGACTAAAAAACCCGACCGATGCCAAATACCGGTATTGCTCGTCCGCAATCTCGAAGCGATTGATTAATTGGCCCTCCACATCAAAAATCAAGAAAATATCCGCTTCAAATCTTTTATTTCCAAAACGTTTTATAAAAACACCAAATTTACTGCTATCTGGCATAAGGTCTATCTCACTGATCAAATACTGCCCTTCGGATAATTGGTCGATTGGTGTTAAACTCCCTTTCGAAAGATTAAAAAAAAGCAGGTCAGCCAGGTTATCTGCTAAATTAACACCTACCATTAATTTATCATCAACAGCAGCAAGTTTGCTAATTTCGGCCTGCGCCGGAAAATCCCCTCCCATCAGGCTGAACTTTTCATTTTTCAAATGAAAACTTACAATTTCATAAGGTATTGGCTCCTGCTTTTTTCCGGTATTATTTAAAAATAAAACGATCAACCGTTCTTGGGTTGATAGGATTTTATGTATGCGCATACCTTCCGAAAGTGAAACAAGCTTAACCCATTGCTCGGTAAGATTGGTATCTAGTTTCGAAAAATACCATTTGCGTTTGTTATTTTCGTCCAGCTCGCTATGCTCATAAAAAAGCATTAAACCCTCCTTGCCCATCAACTCAAAACCATAGCTCTTGCTGTCGATCCGGGCTGGCAATTCCAGTCGCACAGGTTCATATTCCTGCGCCTGTATTGATGAGATGAGTAAAAACAAAAATAATATACAGCCGAATTGCTTCATTTGAATTTGGTATGCTAGCAAGCTAACGAAAATAAATAATTTTTATGATACCAGGGCTTTTAAAAACAAAACTGCACAAGGAAGCTATCCCTTGTGCAGTTCATTTTTAATCTTATTGTAAATTATTTTACAAAACGAGTATGGGTGTAAGTACCATCATCAAAGCTGAAGCCTATCATGTAAACGCCTTGTTTGAGGCCAGAAACATCAATCCGGCTGTCACCGGCATTCAGTTGATTACTGTAAACGAGTTTGCCTGTCATATCAACAATCTGAATGCTTGCATCAGCTTCCAAACTGAAACTGATCTGATCAGTAACTGGATTGGGATACACTTTAACTGTTTGTGTCAGCATTTCATTAACGCCAACGGTTCCTTGCCCAACTACCCTAACGTAATCAACTTCCCAGGTAGAGGCAGCAGCCGTAGTGGAAGTGTACTTAAACGCTACATATAATTTTGGGTTCGCATAGGAAAGAATATCCATTGAACCGGATTCTGCCCATTCGTAACCACCCGACGACCAGTCGAACTGATCTGTTAAATCTGTCCAGCTAAAATCATTTGGATTGCCCTGTCCGTCGTAATCACTTGAAACCATCATGCGAAGCGGATCGCCATCAAAATTGTAAGCTGTGCGGAAACTGAGATTTGCAGACTGCATATTGGTGAAATCCATTTCGGGGCTGATCAACCAGTCTTCATTAAGCATAGCACTGCCAGAAAAACCTGACATACGTGCAAACTGATCATCGCCAAAAGTACTGTGCGACCATTCCTGATCTCCAACAACGTTATAAGTACTCATTACCCCTAAATCCTGATCAAAGGGCTCGTTGAGCAATGCAACCGTATTTGAAGTAGTTATAGTAGCCTCAGGATAAGCTCCATCAGTTTTGTAATCAATGTTTTCGCCAAGATTTGTATAAGGGAAAATGGCGAAATGATAGGTTGTATTAGGCTCCAAAGCACTAAAAACATGCGCTTCCTGACCAAAAGGCACATTCCAGGCGATATATCCCATTGAGATATCCAGGTTGTTTGCAACAGGAGTACCATCAATTGGAAGATCAAAATTCAATCCTCTGGTTACCAATGCTTCACCAAGAATCAGATAGCCATCCGGCAGCTGTTCACCGGTGGCGTCTGTCCAGCTGAGGTTAACACCTAAATCTCCGGTTTCAGCAGCAAAAGCGGTGGGATAATTTGAAGGTTCGGGTTTGATCACTATATCTCCGCTGATGGAGAAGTCGTCATAAAAAACGGAACCGCCTGAATTACCGTCCTGTTTATAAACACGTACTTCAAAGCGAAATTTTGCCGCATTGGCAGGAGCTGTTAGTATCTGTGAATACTGCATCCAGTTGGCATTATCTTCGCTGTAGGTGCCCGGGCGCAAAACATCCTCGTTATCATCCAGATAAGTATTGCCTTCGTCCATCCAGTAAGCCCAGATACGGGTGCGGGCAGCCGGATCGTTGTCATAATAATAATACTCAATGGTATAAGTGGTTCCGGGAACAATACCATCAACATCCTGCTGAAAATCGAGGGTGCCATCGCCAGAAGTGTGACGAGCCGAAAAACTACCACCATGAATAGTGGTTGATTCCTTGGAAATACTTTCGGCTTTAGTCCAACCGCTAGGTTCGGTGTCAGAGTTCCATGCTTCAAGGTCGCCATTTACAACCAGGTTTTGGGCTTGCAGTGGCATTAAAAATGCTACAAAAGCCAGACTTAAAATAGTAAAGATAAGTTTTTTCATAAGCTTAAATTTTTGAGAATAATTCCACAATTTCAAACGCCAAAGTTAAGGATAAAAAAAGCTTGGCAGATTAAAAAAACAATAAAAAAAGGGCTGATCACCAATGGATCAAGCCCCAAATATTAAGATTTAAGATAATTCTACTTTTTATCGTCAACTTCTTCAAAATCCACATCAGTTACTTCATCATCACCGCCTTGACCGGCAGATGAGCCAGCGTTGGCATCAGCACCGGGCTGTGCGCCATCCTGAGACTGCTGTGTGTTTTTGTACATCTCTTCACTAGCCGACTGCCAGATGCCGTTAAGCTTTTCCATGGCTCCATCTATGGCAGGAATATCCTGACTTTGATGTGCTTTTTTGAGCTCTTCAAGGGCACTTTCTATTTCTGACTTTTTATCAGCCGGAAGTTTATCGCCGTATTCTTTCAACTGTTTTTCGGTTTGGAATACCAGTGCATCAGCTGAATTTAGTTTATCTATTTTCTCGCGCTCTTTCTTATCTGTTTCGGCATTGGCTGCAGCCTCATCCTTCATTTTCTGGATCTCGGCATCAGTAAGCCCCGAAGATGCTTCTATGCGAATACTTTGCGATTTACCGGTAGCTTTGTCTTTGGCAGAAACGTGCAAAATACCGTTAGAGTCAATATCAAAAGTTACTTCAATCTGTGGAACGCCGCGAGGTGCAGGTGGAATATCATTGAGATGGAAACGTCCGATACTCTTGTTTTGATTGGCCATTGGCCTCTCGCCCTGCAACACATGAATTTCAACAGAAGGTTGATTATCAGCTGCCGTTGAGAACACCTCTGATTTCTTTGTTGGAATAGTTGTGTTCGACTCGATAAGTTTTGTCATCACACCACCAAGGGTTTCGATACCCAGGCTGAGCGGTGTAACGTCGAGTAACAGCACATCTTTAACCTCTCCGGTGAGTACGCCACCCTGAATAGCAGCACCAACAGCCACTACTTCATCAGGATTTACACCTTTCGAAGGTTCTTTTCCAAAGAAATCCTTAACAATATTCTGGATGGCCGGAATACGTGTTGAACCACCTACCAAAATCACTTCATCCACATCGCTGGCAGACATTCCGGCATCTTTAAGTGCCTGACGGCAAGGTTCGATTGTTCCTCGAATGAGCGAATCGGTGAGCTGTTCAAATTTGGAACGGGTGAGCTTACGAACAAGGTGCTTTGGCACGCCATCAACCGGCATAATATAGGGCAGGTTGATCTCTGTTTCGGTAGAGCTGGAAAGTTCGATTTTTGCTTTTTCGGCTGCTTCTTTCAAGCGTTGAAGTGCCATAGGATCTTTACGCAGATCAAGGCCTTCGTCTTTTTTAAACTCGTCAGCCAGCCACTGTATTACCGCATCATCAAAATCGTCACCACCCAGGTGAGTATTACCATTGGTCGATTTCACTTCGAATACTCCTTCACCTAGTTCAAGGATTGAGATATCAAAAGTACCACCACCAAGGTCGAATACGGCAACTTTTACGTCATTTTTCTTTTTATCCAAACCGTATGCTAAAGCTGCAGCGGTAGGCTCATTTATAATGCGTTTTACTTTGAGACCAGCAATTTCACCAGCTTCCTTAGTAGCCTGTCTTTGGGAATCGCTAAAATAAGCGGGTACAGTAATTACTGCTTCCGTTACCGTTTGACCCAGGTAATCTTCGGCGGTTTTCTTCATTTTCTGAAGCACCATAGCCGAAATTTCCTGTGGGGTGTACATACGGTCATCAATCTGAACGCGTGGTGTATTATTTTGACCTTTCACAACTTTATAAGGTACCCGGCCAACTTCTTTAGAAACCTGATCGAATGTTTCGCCCATAAAGCGCTTGATCGAAGAAACGGTCTTTTCGGGGTTTGTGATGGCTTGACGTTTGGCAGGATCACCCACCTTGCGTTCTCCGTTTTCGGTAAATGCCACGATTGAAGGCGTTGTACGACGGCCTTCGCTGTTCGGGATTACAACCGGCTCGTTACCTTCCATTACTGCAACGCAAGAGTTGGTTGTTCCAAGGTCAATTCCAATTATTTTTCCCATTTAGTTATCCTCCTTTTTATCAAAATTTATGTTCAATTCTTAAGCTTTGAATTGGTGTTTGTCAAGGATTGTGCCAAAACCATATGGAAGAAAAAAGTTACAAATAAAGGACTTATTCGGCCAAAACGAAAAAACAAAGCGATTATTAAACGCCTTTATTATCAACTATTTAACAATAATATCTGCTGAGATTGAGGGGACTAATAAACTGGAATGACAAAAAGACAGTTCGCGACTTAACCTAGCCTGTCAGTGAGAATCAACCTTAGAATCTAAAGCCCCAATCGTAGTCTTCAACCAGTTTTGTTTCGCTAAGTACACTGAGTTTGTATGTTTTTTCTGCTTTGCTTCGGGCCGAAAATATTCCATAACCATTTGTAATATTCGTGTACTGAGGTATTTCCTGCACGATGCTGTTTGAGGGAGCATTTACATCAATAAAGGTACTCAGCTCATCGCCTCCTGCCGAAATTGTAAGCACCACTTCGCCTGCCCAGCGTTTTACGTTAAGTACGTCATCAAGCTGTTGTCCCAGGCGGTTGTAAAAATCGCTACCCATATAACTCACACTCATGGCTTCGCCTCCATCAAGATTTTGGGCATGTCGGGTTCCCAAATTCCAGTCCAGTTGCTTGTAGAGGGTATCCGGATTTCCGGGATGTAATTCTTTGTAATAAAAAACGAGCTGCACCTCATAACGTTTGCCTCCGCGCGCCGAATTCCATTCAATTTGAGTGGCAAGGGTGGAAGCAAAATTGATCATATTAACCGGCCTTACAACGCCAAACGAAGCAATCAAATCGGTTTCTGCTTCGATGGCTTTCGATTCGGGTGCAATTTTCAGGGTATAGGTAGCTTCCGGATCAAGGCTTGCATCTGTGTAATAAAGCAACTGACTTGGGAAATAAAAAATAGAATCGCCAGCCAGCTTATTGTGAATGGTAAGGGTATCCAATACAATTGGAGTCAGGTCGTTGCCGTTTTTCCGTCCCTGAAGTATTACATTCAGTTTTTCGGCATAGTTACTCGAATCCGGATCTTTGGCTATCTCCAGGGCATTACCGGGGCCCAAAAAAGCTTTGGTGATTTTTATGAAATTGGTGTCCTGGCCGGCATCCAACAAGCCATAAACAATTGTAATATCTTTGTAATCAGCATACAAATCAACATCTGTGCTGCACGAATTTAATCCTGCCAAAATTGTGACCAAAACAACGAAAATGCCGGTAATCTTTTTGAAATTCATGAGTTCCTTGGATTATTTTGTAAAAAACATATCAGAAAATCCGGTTTCCTGACAAACGGCCAAAATTACAATATATTTTCTCCCATTCAACCACAGACCAGTAAACGGTATTCGATTAGTCAGTTAATGAAAACAACTAATAGATTCAGCGTGAATAAGGAATAGCCGATTCACAAATGCAAGATTGAGTCCTCTCCGAAAAGTCAATTTGCCCCTAAATCCCTCAAGGGGGACTTTCTTAAACTGCTGATTTTTAGCTTTCCCCCTTAAGAGGGCAGGAGTAAAAAAGCTAAAATTCAGCAGTTTTTTGACTATTCGGAGTGGGCTCAAGATTAAGTTTTTTGGGGTCAGAAGTCAGGTTTTCTACAATTAAAAAACATTACTTTTGCATGAAAATCATAACAATCATGTATTCTTCAAAAGATATCCCAAAGATCACCACACATGTTCTTCAGGAGATGAAGCTCAAAGGTGAAAAAATTGCAATGCTTACGGCTTACGATTATTCGATGGCACAAATCCTGGACGAAGCAGGCATTGATGTGATTTTAGTGGGCGATAGTGCCTCTAACGTTATGGCGGGGCATAAAACCACTTTGCCCATCACTTTAAACGAGATGATCTATCATGCCAGCTCGGTGGCCAGGGCAGTAAAAAGATCGCTGGTGGTTGTGGATATGCCTTTTGGCACCTACCAGGGAAATTCAAAAGAAGCCCTTTCGTCGGCCATTCGGATTATGAAAGAGTCAGGAGCCAATGCCATCAAGATGGAAGGCGGCGAAGAAATTGTGGAATCGGTTGACAGAATCCTCAGTGCCGGCATTCCGATTTTAGGGCATCTTGGCCTCACACCGCAAAGCATCAATAAATTCGGTACTTATGTGGTGCGGGCTACCGATGATAAAGAAGCTGAAAAGCTGAGACGTGATGCAAAAATCCTGGAACAGGCAGGTTGTTTTGGCATCGTGCTCGAAAAAATTCCTGCACATCTGGCAGCCGAAGTAACACAAAGTGTCAGAATTCCAATTATTGGTATAGGCGCCGGCAATCAGGTGGACGGTCAGGTGCTGGTTTTGCATGATATGCTGGGCATTAATCAAAAGTTTTCGCCTCGTTTTTTGCGTCGCTATCACAACCTGCACGACGAAATCAAAACGGCTGTTTTTAGTTACATTAGTGATGTAAAAACTGCTGACTTTCCTAATGAACGGGAACAATATTAATCACCTCCCTTAACTCTTGTTTTGTATATGCCGCATCCGTTTGAATCGCGCGTATTGTTCGAAGACAATCACCTTTTAGTGATCAACAAACGGCCATCCGAATTGGTGCAGGGCGACAAAACCGGTGATGCTTCTTTGCTCGACGAGGCTGCCGACTACCTGAAATGGAAAGGAAATAAACCAGGTGCTGCTTTTATTGGCCTGGTGCATCGCATCGACCGGCCTGTGAGCGGTGTGCTGCTGCTGGCCAAAACGAGCAAAGCACTGAGCCGTTTGACGATGCAGCTAAAAGATAAAAACTGGCACAAAACCTATCTTGCCATCGTTAAGAACATTCCTCCAAAGCCCACTGACAAACTCATTCATTTTTTGAAGAAAAACGAAAAACAGAATAAATCATACGCTGTTTCGGCAGAGACTCCGGG
>JAQVGO010000007.1 GCA_028696715.1 Bacteroidales bacterium | reverse complement strand
CCACCGCTGGCTGTTATACTCAGTGCGTTTCCGTCAGGATCAATAGCCTTAACATCGAAACTAAGCGGAGTGCCTGCTACAACACAGGTATCAGCCAGGCTGATAATTTCGGGTGGATTATTGGCACAGGCACCAATCAGGATTTGCATATCCCGTATTACTGACCCAACTTTGATGCCTGCCCGCCATTCTTCAACGATAAAAGCCACATTATATTCGCCCTGCAAAACGGGATTCTCCCAATAGAGTTCGCCACTTATCGGATCAATCGAAAAACTATTACTGGCTTGTGGTTGCGTAAATCCAGGGATATCAAGGCCTTCTGCACCTTTGCAATTTACAAGCCTGAAACTTAAACTATCGCCATCCGGATCGTAAGCTGATGGATTGTGAACAAATAGTTTGCCTACACAACCCTGATCAATTGGAGGATTGAGTAGTCTGACAGAATTGTTGTTGCCAAGAAAAGGATTAATGGTCAATTCACTTTCCACATACATGGGCACATTCACTGAATTGGGGATATTGATCACGCCAAAATTACGGTTGGGATCCTCCACACTGATGGTAAATTTTCCCGCTGCCGGATAGGTATGATTCATCCTGTAAATATTCAGGGTGTAGTTGTTGGGCAATGCCCTGAAGATGATACGTGGAATATCATCAATGGTATTATCGCCCCACTGGATTGGCAGATACACCCTGTCGTCATCGGCCGGACTTGGGGTGTAGGTGTACATCGTGATGGTGATTTCATACGTTAATCCCCCAAGCCATTTGTAAGTGATTTCGGCAGCTCTTTGATGTGTGGCAAAAACCTGATTCAGCGACAAAAGCATGAAAATGAAGAAGATGCCGATATATTTTTGCATGGGCAAGTGAATAAAACTTTGATTATGCAATTGCAAATATACCGTTTGGAGTTGAGAAAAGCTTGACAAAACAACATTTTTCTTAGGGTTATAGGCTTCGAAATTGTCTTAAGAAAAATGAAAGCTTTGATTTTTGCGCTGCCGAAATGATTAATTTTGTGACTATGCAATCCAAACAGCAGTTTATGCTCGAAACTTACAGTCCGGAAGAACGCACGGAGATTCTGCGGCGATACCGCAACCTGATAGAGGTGTGGCATACGCGCAAGGATACTACCGATCGTTGGATGGTTCGAAAGGCCTTCCGCCTGGCTGCTGATGCCCATAAGGATATGCGCAGAAAATCAGGTGAGCCCTATATTTATCACCCGTTGGAAGTGGCAACCATCGCGGCAGGCGAGATTGGGCTTGGCAGAACTTCTATCATTTGTGCGCTTTTGCACGATGTGGTTGAAGATACCGAGTATAAGCTTACTGATATTCAAGCCATGTTTGGCGAACAGGTTAGCCGCATCATCGATGGCCTCACCAAGATTGATGATATGGTTGAAGACACTGATGTGGTGAGTATGCAGGCCGAAAACTTTCGAAAAGTACTGGTCACCCTTTCCTATGATGTGCGTGTAATTTTGATAAAGCTGGCCGACCGGCTGCATAATATGCGCACCCTGGATGCCATGCCCGCCGTTAAACAATGGAAGATTGCTTCGGAAACATCCTATTTGTTTGCTCCTCTGGCATATCGGCTGGGTTTGTATGCCATTAAAAGTGAGTTGGAAGATCTGGCACTTAAATATACCGAGCCCGGAGTTTATCAGGCAATCACCCGTAAAATGGAGCACGCAAGGAAGCTGCGGGAGCAACACGTAGCAAATTTTGTAGAACCGGTTGAGGCTTCACTGCTGAAAATGGGAATGAAATTCAGGATTCAGTTGAGCGAGAAATCTGCTTCCTCGGTTTGGCAAAGGATGAAAGAAAAGGAAATCCCTTTCGAGGAGGTGTACGATACTTTTGTGGTACGTTTTGTGGTGGACTGTCCGCTTGAGCTCGAAAAGGTAGAGTGTTGGCGCGTATATGCCACTATCACAAGTTTTTACAGGCCTAACAATGATCGGTTACGAGACTGGATTTCGCTTCCTAAAGCCAATGGCTACGAGTCGCTTCATGCTACCGTGATGAGCAAAACCGGCAAATGGATAGAGGTGCAGATCAGGACTGAACGCATGGACGAAATAGCCGAAAAAGGCTATGCTGCCTATTGGAAATATAAAGATTCGGATCATGCCGAAAGTGGTCTGGATGAATGGCTTACAAAGATTCGGGAGCTGATCACTACAGATGATAATTCGGCACTTGATTTTATCAACAACTTCAAGCTCAACCTCTTTTCTGACGAAATTTTTGTCTTTACACCCAAAGGTGAAATGATCTCCATGCCCAAGGGATCAACAGCACTTGATTTTGCCTACAATATACATACACAGCTGGGCAATCATTGCATTGGAGCCAATGTGAACCATAAACTGGTGCAGCTGGATCACCCGCTCAAAACCGGAGATCAGGTGGAGATTATCACTTCAAGGGTGCAGCAACCCCGCGAGGAATGGTTTGATCTGGTGGTAACTGCACGAGCCAAATCCAGAATCAAAGAAGGCATCAGAGAATATAGAAAACGCTATCGGGACGAAGGACGCGAGAAACTCGAGAACTATCTGACGCAACTCAAACTGGAACCCAACAAAGCCAATATCAGCCGAATTATTGAGCACGAAGAACTTAGCGGACTAGTTGATTTGTACTACTATACGGCCATTGACAAGATTAATTTTCAGCGCGTAAGGCATGTTTTTAAAGAGAAAAACAGCAGTGGTTTGATGCGTTATATCACCAACCCATTTAGCAGGTCAAAAGCCGCCGCACCATCGGATGATTCCTCTGATCTGGCTGTTAATCCCAATCAGTCGCTGATCAAAGACCAAAAGGGCGAATTTAACTATACGGTTTCGAGGTGTTGCAATCCCATCCCAGGCGATGAAGTGGTAGCTATCGTGTTTCCCAACGAACCCATGCACATCCATCGGGTCAACTGCCCCAAAGCCATCAACCTGATGTCGCAGTTTGGCAATAATATCGTTAAGGCTAAATGGAAGCACAAGGAAGACATAGCCTTTTTGGCAGGATTAAAAATCACAGGAATTGATAGTGTTGGATTTCTGAACCGCCTCACTGAGGTAATCTCCATGCAGCTCAATCTCAACATTCGTTCGCTCCAGCTCGAAAGTTCAAAAGGGGTGGTGGAAGCTACCATAACAGTTTATGTACATAATGCCCAAAGTCTTAAGGACCTGATTGATAAGCTGAAAAAGATCAAAGAAGTAAAAAAAGTATCCCGTCTCGAACGCCTACACGATATAGAGTCTTAACCGGTTAAAATCAGAAGTTTATCTCCCGCCTGATTGTTTTTATTTAAATTCATTCTAATTAGAATTTTTTTTTGTTGTAATTTTACGCTTTGATATGGCTTACACAGTTTTCCTATGATGATGAAAGAAAATATGAACGAGACCTTTGAGACTGTAAAAAAGATTTTTACCGATTACCTGGAGCAACGCGGGCATCGCAAAACACCCGAGCGTTATACCATTCTCAAGGAGATTTATGCAACAGAAGGTCATTTTGATATTGAAACGCTTTATATCAGGATGAAGAATAATAAATACAGGGTGAGCCGCGCAACCTTATATAATACCATCGAGCTGCTGCTGGATTGTAATTTGGTTACCAAGCATCAGTTCGGCAATAATTGTGCACAGTTTGAGAGGTCTTTCAAATTCAAGCAGCACGATCATTTTGTGGATATAGAAGATGGTACGGTGCTGGAGTATTGCGATCCCCGCTTGCAGGAGATTCAAAAATCGGTGGAAGAACTTCTTGGCGTCGAAATCACCCATCATTCGCTAACTTTTTTTGGCAAAATAAAGGATAAGGAAAAGAACAAAGAATAAATCACGCTTTCGGGAATTTTCCTTGTAAATTCAGCTGTATTTTGATGTAAATTTGTTCACTGGTAAAAGGCACGGCCATTTTTGTGCTGTTTTGCCGGTATTTTTTTGTTTCAAAAAATCATGCATAATGAAGATTGATGTGCTACTTGGCCTCCAATGGGGAGATGAAGGAAAAGGGAAAATCGTTGATGTGCTCACACCAGACTATGATGTTGTTGCTCGTTTTCAGGGTGGCCCCAATGCTGGTCATACCATCGAGTTTGATGGAAAGAAGTTTGTGTTGCATACCATTCCGTCAGGGGTTTTCAATCCGGGATGTATCAATCTCATTGGAAATGGAGTGATCATTGATCCTTTGATTTTGCAGGCCGAAATTAAGAAGCTTGTTCAGAGTGGAATTGATGTTACCAAGAATCTATTTATCTCTCGCAAAGCACATCTTATTTTGCCCACACATCGCCTGATGGATGCAGCCCAGGAAGCTTCGAAAGGGGCAGCCAAAATTGGATCAACGCTCAAAGGAATCGGGCCAACTTATACGGATAAAATAGCCCGGAATGGGATCCGTATTGGTGATAGTTGTTTGGAGAATTTTAAATCGCGTTATGAGCTGCAACGCACGAGGCATCTGAAATTGGTGAAGGATCTGGATTTTGATTATTCTTCTTATAAGATTGACGGACAAGACTTTGATGCTTACGAAAAGCAATGGCTCAGTGCACTTGAATTTATCAAATCGCTTCAGCTTGTTGATAGCGAATATTTTATCAACGAACAATTGGCGGCAGGGAAACGTATTTTGGCCGAAGGTGCGCAAGGTACATTGCTGGATATTGATTTTGGCAGCTATCCCTTTGTAACCTCATCCAACACCACTTCGGCAGGCGTTTGCTCTGGGCTGGGCATTGCCCCAAACAAGGTAGGAGAGGTGCTGGGTATTTTCAAAGCGTATTGTACACGTGTTGGGAGTGGTCCTTTTTCGACGGAGCTTTTTGATGAAGATGGTGAGCTGATGCGCAAACAGGGCAACGAATTTGGTTCTACAACCGGCCGTCCGAGAAGATGCGGCTGGATTGATTTGCCTGCACTTAAATATGCCGTGATGTTGAATGGGGTTACGGCACTCTTTATGATGAAAGCTGATGTGCTGGATAGTTTTGAGCGGCTAAAGCTGGCAGTTGCTTATCGCTATAAAGGAGAGGTGATAACTCATTTACCTTTTGATGCCTGCACACAGGAGCTTGAACCGGTTTATGAAGAACTCCCGGGCTGGAAAACCACGCTTCAGGATATGAAGTCAGCGAATGACTTGCCTCAGGCATTGCAAGATTTTATTCGTTTTATTGAAGATTATGTGAATGTGCCTGTAAAACTTGTATCCACAGGACCGGACAGATTGCAGTTAATCAGGATGTAAAAACACAGAAAAAAAAAGGAGCATCTTGATCAGGTGCTCCTTTTTTGTGCAAAGTAACAAACTGTTTATATTTTTCGCGATACTTCTTTTTCCTGATAACCTTCGATGATATCACCCACCTTGATGTCGTTGAAGTTTTCCACGTTCAATCCACATTCGTAGCCTGCTGAAACTTCTTTCACATCATCTTTGAAACGTTTGAGTGAACCCAGCATTCCGGTGTAGATCACAATGCCATCACGGATGATACGAATTTTGGTGTTACGTGTTATTTTTCCATCAAGCACCATACAACCGGCTATCGTACCTACTTTGGTAATTTTGAATACTTCCCTGATTTCAATATTACAGGTAATAACTTCTTCAATCTCAGGCGAAAGCATACCTTCGATCGCAGCTTTTATTTCTTCGATAGCCTGGTAAATGATTGAGTAAAGTCTGATGTCAATTTCTTCATTCTCGGCCAGTTTACGTGCTTGTAAGGTTGGTCGAACCTGGAATCCGATCACAATGGCATTGGAAGCCGAAGCCAGCATAATATCCGATTCGCTGATGGCACCAACGGATTTATGAATCACATTCACCTGAACTTCTTCGGTTGAGAGTTTCAACAGTGAGTCGGAAAGGGCCTCAACAGAACCATCCACATCCGCTTTAACGATCAGGTTCAGCTCTTTGAAATCGCCAATGGCGATACGACGGCCAATTTCATCCAGCGTAATGTGTTTTTGTGTCCGTAATCCTTGTTCGCGTTGTAGTTGCTGACGTTTGAAAGCAATGTTTTTTGCTTCTCTTTCGTCATGCATCACATTAAAGGTGTCGCCTGCTTGTGGCGCGCCGTTTAGGCCAAGCAAGAGTAGCGGGGTTGCCGGTCCTGCCTCTTTGATAGCCTGATTACGCTCGTTGAACATGGCTTTTACTTTTCCAAATGTAGCTCCGGCCAAAACAATATCACCTATCCGCATGGTACCATCCTGTACGAGAATCTTTGCCACATAACCTCTTCCTTTGTCAAGAGACGACTCAATAACAGTTCCTTTTGCAAGTTTTTTAGGATTCCCTTTCAGTTCGAGTATTTCGCTTTCAAGCAACACTTTTTCGAGTAGCTGATCAATTCCCAAACCTGATTTTGCAGAGATTTCCTGTGTCTGGAACTTACCTCCCCATTCTTCAACCAGCACATTCATATTAGCCAGCTGTTCGCGGAGGCGATCAGGATTGGCTGTTGGCTTGTCAATTTTATTGAATGCAAACACAACAGGCACACCGGCAGCCTGAGCATGGTTGATAGCTTCGATGGTTTGTGGCATCACGCTGTCGTCGGCAGCAATCACAATGATAGCTACATCAGTAATCTTTGCTCCACGGGCACGCATGGCCGTAAAGGCTTCGTGGCCAGGTGTGTCGAGGAAGGTGATTTTACGACCACTTTCGGTGGTAACTTCATAAGCTCCAATATGTTGGGTGATGCCTCCGGCCTCGCCAGCCACCACATTGGCTTTGCGGATAAAGTCGAGTAAAAGGGTTTTCCCGTGGTCAACGTGACCCATAACCGTAACGATAGGAGCTCTTTCGATCAAATCTTCCGGATTATCTACTTCTTCAGCTTCCAGAAGTGCTTCCTGCACATCAGCACTGATAAACTCAACTTTATAGCCAAACTCTTCAGCTACCAGGGCCAGGGTTTCGGCATCGAGCCTTTGGTTGATCGAAACAAACATTCCCAGGCTCATACAAGTTGAAATGACTTGCGTAACAGGCACATTCATCATGGTGGCCAGTTCGTTGGCCGTTACAAATTCTGTTACCTTTAAGGTACTTTTTTCTTGTTCCTGTTTGGCCATTTCTTCGGCCAGGTTGTGCGAAACCGACTCACGTTTCTGACGGCGATGTTTAGAGGCTTTCGACTTGCCTGTAGGTGTAAGTCTGGCAAGTGTTTCCTTGATCTGACGTTGGATTTCTTCGTCAGTAAGCTCTTGCTTTTCCTCTTTTCTTACCGGCTTACCAGTTCTTTTCGAATGGTCCTTTCCTTTTTGCGGAAATGGTTTTTGTTGCTGTTGTTGCTGTTGTTGCTGACCAGCTTCAGCAGTATTTGTTTTAATTCTTCTGCGTTTCTTTTTCTTCTGGCTTGTAGATAGTTTTTCTTCAGAAGATGAGGCCACCGGCTTGGGCTTGGGCTTGCGAATCTCTGGCAATTCAATTTTATCCAGGATTTTTGGGCCTTCCAGCTTTCTGACTTCAGTAGGCATGAAGTTGGCAGGCTTTTCCGATACCGGAGCTTCGGGCTTTTCTTCTTGCTTTTTAGGCTGTGCCTCAGCTTCAGGAGTTTCCTTTTTAGGTGTTTCCTTTTCCTTGGGATCTTCTGTCCTGGCTTTTTTCCCTTTTCCTGAATCAGGTTTGGTTTCCTTGTTGCGCCTTTCCTCAGCTTCCTTTTTCTTTTGTGCTTTGGATTTCCGGTCCGGCTTTGTGCGCATATTCATGCTCGACAGGTCAATTTTGCCAAGCACTTTGAGCATACCGGCCTGTTCCTCAGGAGCTATTTCAATAGCTTCTTCTGTCGATTCTGTTTTTTCAGAAGTGGTTTCGGGAGGTGTTTCGGCTGCAGCAGGTTTTTCTTCAGGAGCCGGTTCTTTCTCTGTTTTCTCTTCTTCTTTAAGAGAAGGTGCTTCTGTTGTGGTTTTTTCAACCGGGACTTCTGAAGCTTCTTCTTTTTTCGGTGCTTCAGACGCCGGTTCTAAAGGAGGGATATCTTCAGCTTTCTCAGCCTTTGGATCAGCTGGTTGTACTGCTTTCTCAGCTTTTGCTTCCTTTTCAGTATCGGAAGGTTCAGCTTTCTCAGGTTCAGCAGCTTTTGTTGGGGCTGCAATTGGTTCGGCATCTTTTTTCGGACTTTCCTTAGTGCCGGTTTTAGCAGTAATTTTTTCACTGAATCCAGCTGATACATTCTTGATTATCAGTTCTTCAGTATCAATATCATCCTCATCATCATCGTCGTATTGTTCGCTCACAATCTCGTCAGCGGTGATGGTTTTCCGACCCGACAATTCAATTCCCAATTTTTTGGAAACCTCTTTCACCTGCTTTTCTGACTGGTACTCTTTCACAAGCAGGGCATACATTTCGGGGCTCAGTTTGGTGTTGGGGCTCGAATCAATCTGGTGTCCTTTTTTCGAGAGGAACTCCACGATTGTTGAGGTACCCACGTTAAACTCCCGGGCTGCTTTGCTCAGTCGTACGGATGTTTTGGAACCTTCGGACATATTCAAATTTCAGTTTTTGAATGATTTTTTATGAATTTGCAAAAGTAGGTAATTTATTCGAACTCTGCTTTAAGTATGCGGATTACCTCCTGCACGGTCTCCATTTCGAGGTCGGCTCTGTTGGCAATTTCTTCGGCCGAGAGAGCCAGCACACTTTTGGCAGTGTCGCAGCCGATATTATGCAGCTGATCGATTACCCACTGATCGATTTCGTCAGTAAATTCCTGAAGATCCACATCCTCCGAATCTACATCTGTATCGCGATACACATCTATCTCATATCCGGTAAGCCTGCCAGCCAGTTTGATATTAAAACCGCCTTTACCGATGGCCAGACTTACCTGATCAGGTTTCATGAATACCTCGGCACGTTTGTGTTCTTCATCCAATTGGATTGAAGATATTTTGGCCGGACTCAACGAACGACTGATAAAAAGTGTAGGATTGTTGGTATAGTTGATAACGTCGATGTTCTCGTTGCGCAATTCCCTCACGATGCCGTGGATACGGGATCCTTTCATGCCCACACAGGCTCCAACCGGATCAATACGATCATCGTAAGATTCCACAGCGATCTTGGCACGTTGACCAGGCTCACGCACTATGCGGCGGATGGTGATCAAACCATCGTAAACCTCAGGCACTTCGCCTTCGAAAAGCCGTTGAAGGAAGATTTCGGAGGTGCGCGAAAGGATGATATAAGGAGTGCCATTACGCATTTCAACCTTTAAAACGACGGCACGCAAAGTATCGCCTTTTTTGTAAAAATCTGTGGGTATCATCTCAGATTTTGGCAGGATCAGCTCAATACCTTCATCATCCAGCACCAGTATTTCGCGACGCCAGGCCTGATAGACCTCACCGGTGATGATTTCGCCAACCTTTTCCTTGTATTTTTGATACACATTGTCTTTTTCGTATTCCAGAATTTTGGAAACCAGATTCTGACGAATGGAGAGGATTTCACGCCTTCCGAAATCTTTGATTTTAATGGGCTCCGAAACTTCTTCTCCTACTTCGAAGTCGGGCTCAATTTTGATGGCTTCTGAAAGGGCAATCTGCGAAGAAGGATCTTCAACTTCATCGTCTTCAACGATTTCTCTATTGTGCCAGATTTCAAGGTCGCCCTTATCAATATTTACAATAACATCGAAATTATCGTCAGAACCATATTTTTTGATCAACATCGAACGGAACACATCCTCCAGGATGCGCATCATCATTTCGCGGTCGATATTTTTGAATTCTTTAAATTCCGAAAAACTTTCTACCAGATTGATACTGTCCATGGTATTGTATAAACGTTATAAATTAATTAAAATCAATTACTTCTTTAACTTCTTCTATTTCACTGAAAGGAATGGTAAGGATTTCGCCTTTGATTTCCTTTTTTATCTTATTGAGTTTTTTGATGGTGATTTCCTGAATTTGTATTCCGGCATCATCGGCTTCCATCAATGTGCCCATTAGGGAGTTTTTATCTTCTTGTTTAAATTTTACAACAACAGATCTTCCAACGGCTTTTTTAAATTGTCGCAGCATTTTAATCGGCTGGTCGAGTCCTGAGGAAGAAACGCGCAACTCAAAGTCTTCTTCTTCGCGGTCAAAATGTTTCTCGATATAGCGGCTCAATGCAACACAATGATCAATAGTGACGGCTGAATCGGCATCAATAAACACCAGAATAAGGTTGTCGGGTTTGATTAAAACGTCCACAACAAACCTGTCGGTTCCTTCGAGGCATTCTTCGGCAAGTGCAATGATATCCTGTTTTTGAATCATTTTTTTGATCTATAAAAAGAGGGGACTTGCGCCCCCTCAAACTCTTTTCCTTTCCCGCAAAACCACTGCAAAAGTAGTTTAATTTGTTTCACACTCACTGATTTACGAAAAAAATCAACCGAAATATTTGATTAAGGATTTCGTAATATCAGCCTACAAAAAAACCTGTTACTCGCAAAGTAGCAGGCTTTGTTGCGAAAGTTGTCCGACAAGGATTCGAACCTTGACAGGCAGAACCAAAATCTGCAGTGCTACCATTACACCATCGGACAATACCGTGCGAAACGGATTGCAAAAGTAGAAAAAAATTGGATTGTCAAAAAAAAATGAAGGTTTTTTCTTTTGAATTGGCAATTTATAAGGCTTACAGGCATTGGTGCTGAACATAACCGATCAAATTTTGATTCTTTTTGAAGGATAGTTCCACAGGAATGGCTGTTAAAAAAACTAAACTTCAATTATTTCTATTTAAAATTTAGTGGTTTTATGTACTTTCGCTCTTTAAAATGATAACCTAATTAATTTCCCTGACAATGAATTTTAGCAAGTTGAATAATCTGGTTGGGTGGATCGTCTTTCTTATTGCCACAGTGGTTTATTTTCTTACACTTGAGCCTACTGCCAGCTGGTGGGATTGTGGCGAATACATAGCAACAGCCTACAAATTGCAGGTGGGTCATCCACCGGGAGCACCTTTGTTTCAGATGATTGGAAGGTTTTTTACCTTGTTTGCCTTTGGGGATGTGACTCGTGTTGCACTGATGATAAATGTTATGTCGGCATTATCGAGTAGTTTCACGATTCTCTTCCTGTTCTGGACGATTACCATGCTTGCACGCAAAATTCTGATGTTGGGCGAAGCTGCTCAAAACAAAGGAAATCAGTTTGCTGTGCTGGGTGCCGGAGTGGTTGGGGCACTGGCTTATACCTTTAGCGATTCATTTTGGTTTTCGGCTGTTGAAGGTGAGGTTTATGCCATGTCAGCTTTCTTTACTGCGGTCACTTTTTGGGCCATCCTGAAATGGGAGAGAGTGGCTGATGAGCCACATAATTATCGCTGGTTGTTGTTTATCGCTTACCTGGTTGGCCTTTCAATTGGTGTTCACATGCTTAACTTGCTGGCCATTCCAGCCATTGTATATGTGTTCTACTTTAAAAAATACCAGCCAAGCACAAAAGGATTTTTAGTAGCAGGTTTGATTTCGCTGTTTATTTTAGGTTTTATTATGAGTGTGATTATTCCGCTCATCGTTCAGCTGGCAGGTAATTTTGAGCTATTCTTTGTCAATACGATCGGTTTGCCCTTTACATCGGGTACAATTATTTACTTCATCCTGCTGATTGGATCGATTGCTTATGGCTTGCACTATTCCCGCAAAAAGGGGAAAGTAGTTTTAAATACAGCCATTTTGGCTTTTATGTTTATCCTGATCGGTTATTCATCTTTCTTTATGCTGGTGATTCGTGCCAATGCCAATACGCCTATTAACGAAAACAACCCGAACAATGCCATCACCATGCTGGCTTACCTCAACCGTGAGCAATACGGCACCTGGCCATTGTTGCACGGGCCGTATTACAATGCACCCGAAGTTGATCGGGAGGATGGCAAGCCAATTTATATTAAAGATGAAACAAAAGGAAAGTATATTATTACGGATTATCGCCATAATGTTATACCCGTTTATGATGAACGGTTTACAACAGTATTTCCACGCATGTTTTCGAACCAAAAGCCCAGCCATATACAAATGTATCAGCAGGTGGCCGGTAGAGGAGGCATTCCTATCCGGGTGACCAAAGCTGATGGCAGCACAGAAGTGCTTTACAGGCCTACTTTTGGGCAAAACCTGAAGTTTTTCTTTGAGTATCAGATTGGGCATATGTATATGCGTTATTTCTTCTGGAATTTTGTGGGCAGGCAAAATGATGTGGAAAGTCAGGGTGAGATAGAAAATGGGAACTGGATCAGTGGAATCAGTTTTATTGACAATATGCGACTTGGAAATCAGAGTGATCTGCCAAAAAGCATGGAAAACCCAACCCGTACACGTTTTTATTTTCTGCCCTTATTGCTTGGATTAGCAGGGCTTTTGTATCAGATGAGCAAGCATTCGCGCGACACCTGGATCGTATTTCTGTTGTTTTTTATGACCGGCCTTGCCATCATCGTTTACCTGAATCAAACACCTTATCAGCCCCGTGAACGGGATTATGCCTATGCCGGCTCTTTTTATGCCTTTGCGATCTGGATAGGTTTTGGGGTGTTGTCGCTCTATGAGATGATAAGCAAATTCCTAAAAAATAAGCAAATAGCTGCGGTGGCAGTAACGGTTGTTTCTTTGTTGCTGGTTCCGGCCATCATGGCCAAGGAAGGATGGAAAGGCCACGATCGTTCCGGGAAAACCGCTGCCCGTGATTTTGCCATGAGCTATATGGCACAATGCGAGCCTAATTCAATCTTGTTTACAAATGGCGACAACGACACTTTCCCGCTTTGGTATGTGCAGGAAGTGGAAGGCTTTAGAACCGATATGCGCGTTGTGAATTATATGCTGTCATCCGGCGATTGGTATGTGCATCAGCTGGGCAAAAAGGTTTACGATTCTGAACGCCTGCCATTGACCTTGAAACCTGAACAGTATAACAAAGGAGTGAATGAGGTACTTTATATTGTTGAAAGGATTAAAGGTCCGGTAAACCTGAAAGAGGTGATAGATTTTGTTGCCAACGAAAGCGATCAGACTAAATTGCCACTGCAATCGGGCGAACGAATCAATTATGTTCCTACCAAGAAAATCAGATTAAAGATCGACAAGGAAGCCGTTATCAGAAGTGGCACAGTTCCTGAGAGCATGCACGATCAGATAGTGGATGAAATCGTTTGGGATATCCGTCAAAGTGCTTTGTTTAAAAATGATTTGATGCTGCTTGATTTGATTGCAACCAATAACTGGGAACGCCCGATCTACTTTGCCAATCCCAACAGCGTGAGCAAGGTGCTGGATGTGGACGAATATTGCCATATGGAGGGTGTTGTTTATCGGTTTATGCCAGTAAAAGCGAAGGAGTATTACAAAAACCTGGGAGGAGTTTATGCTGATGGTTCTTATGATTTACTTGTCAACAAGGCCAGCTGGGGTAATCTGAATGATCCTAAGGTAACGGTAGATCGCGAGAGTTACCGTAACTCTATAACAGCCAAGCAAAGCTATATGCGTTTGGCTCAAGCCTTGATAAATGAAGGGAAGGCAGATTCGGCCGTAGTGGTATTGGATAAAAGTCTGGAGTTTTTCCCACACGAAAAGATTACGTTCGACTTTTATATGCTACCCTGGGTTGAGATTTATTTCGAAGCCGGAGCTACTGAAAAAGCCATAGATGTCATCCGAAAGCTTTCAGACAGATATTTAGAAGATCTGGGTTATTATGGCAGTCTTGGCAGTCGTTTAGAAGGTTATTATGATCAATCGATGCAGGAGGCACTTGCCGTTTTGCAGCGTTTGTCGCAGCTGGCGTCCGAGTATGGTCAGAAGGACTTGGCTGAAGAGCTGGACGAAGCCTTTGTGAGCCAGATGCAACTGATGGGCTATCAGTAAGAAGTGTTTTAGGACGAAAAAAATCCCTGTTACCTATGTGGCAGGGATTTTTTTTAAACTTTATGCTAGGATTACTTTTCTTTTCATTAGTTAATTTGTTTTTTTTGTTATTTTTGCTGTATAAACTTGTATAAGGTTGTATAAGGATATGGAAAATTATTTATCTATTAGCCAGGCCGCCGAAATTCTTGAAGTTAGTACTGAAACGCTCAGAAGATGGGATAAGAGCGGGAAGTTTAGAAGCATCAGACATCCGATAAATAACTATCGTGTTTATTCTGAGGATCAAATAGCAAGTTTAGTTCAGGAAATGCAGTTAGAAATAGATTATGATAGACGAGAAACTTATCGTATCAAAATCAATCCATATTTTGAAACAGAATTGGGAAAGTTGTATAATTATGATGCAATTAAATTTCTTAAGCAACTAGAATCAAATTCAGTTGATTTGATTTTTGCAGATCCACCTTATAACATAAGAAAGGCTGAATGGGATACATTTAGTAATCAGAAGGAGTATGTTGATTGGAGTATGGAATGGATTTCTGAGTCGAAAAGGGTGCTTTCAAAGAAAGGTTCGATGTATGTTTGTGGTTTTTCAGAGATATTAGCTGATATAAAATGGGCTGCATCTCATATGTTCAAAGGATGTAAATGGTTAGTTTGGTATTATCGAAATAAGGCAAATTTAGGTAATGATTGGGGGCGTTCTCATGAAAGTATATTACACTTCCGTAAGAACAAGGAATTTATATTTAACATAGATGAAATAAGAATTCCTTACAATGAACATACGCTTAAGTATCCGAAACGCCCACAGGCTCAAACTTCTCAATATTCAAACGGTAAACAGGACGGATACATTTGGGAGCCCAATCCACTAGGAGCAAAGCCTAAAGATGTTCTTGAAATACCAACGATTTCAAATTCAGCATGGGAGAGGTATCCCCACCTTACTCAAAAACCTGTCGAATTATTAAGAAAAGTTATTTTATCTTCTTCCAATCCTGACAGTGTGATACTTGATCCTTTTGGAGGTTCTGGAACAACTTATGCTGTTGCTGAAGCATTTAACCGAAAGTGGATCGGAACAGAATTAAAAACGGAATATTGTGAGATTATTAGGAAAAGATTGTCTGACAAGAGTCATCTTAAAAGGATTAGGTCAGGTAATGATGAGATAAACGCTATAAAGCGTCGTGAAAAATTAAAAGGTTAATAGGTTTTTCAAATCAGTTGTAAGAAGTTCTGAAAACCGTTTCATATGCCCAGAATACGGCTTTTTAAATGCATTTGGGGGTGGATCTAAATAATAAATACCTTCTAATTCTGTTAAAAATTTCGAATATACCATAAAAAGACCCGAGACAAGGGTATAACTTATATTATTGTTTTCTTTTCTTTGTACATCATTCAGGAAAATGCCAATCACCTTTTGTGGATGCTTTACAAATCTTTCCAAAAGTATTTTATCAATGAACATTTTTCCCATCCGGTCTTTTGAGGTAGTTTTAACGGATACAACAATCTCATTTTTATCAAGATGCTTGTTAGATGACATCACTTTTTGATAAGGCGAAATAACTAAGTCATTCTCACAATTATAGGTTTTTTGGCCTTCTTCGGTATCATAAGGTATCTGTAATATTATTTTATCATTAGCGATTCCAATCTCAGTGAAAATAATTCTAATTAACTCCTCAAAACGGTTGCCAACATGCTTTCTTGCACTATTTGGGTTCACCAGTAAATCTAAACCCGCTCCAATAGATTGTTGGATAGTATAAATAGTTTTATCAATAATAACTTTATCCTTGTTCGGAACGATAGATTTGGATTTAATTCTATTAAAGATCCTTTCTAACTCATCAAAGTGCACCTTAAAATTTTTGGAATCACTGATAAATAGTTCTTTTTTTATGGGTCGAATGTATTTTATATTACCTGCAATATGACTTGAGTATATATTATAGCCATTTTTCTCTTCAGAACTACTAATTACATTAGGTAAGTAGTCAAGAACTCTTAATGTAATTTGTAAAAAATCAGCAAAGTTTTTCTTACTTAACTGGAGATCTTTATCTAAAGAAATCATTCTTATTTAATATAAGGTTAAGGTAATGAGTTAATTACACTTTAAATGTTATTTTAAAGTCATTGAGATAATTAAACCGCATGTTTTTTCCAGCCCTTGTACCAAATTACAATTCCTCCAATGATAAAAGGAATACTTAGCCATTGACCCATATTGAGCGTCATATCGGCTTCAAAGCCCACCTGAGGTTCTTTCAGGAATTCGATAAACAGCCGGGATCCAAAAATGGCGATCAGGAAAATACCAAAGATATAGCCGGGTTGTTTCTGACCCATATTTTTTTTGAAATAGCTCCGGTATAAAAAGAAAAATGTGGCCAGATAAAATATTCCTTCATAAAGCTGTGTGGGATGTCGCGGATCGGTTCTCAAAACAGGATCAGAAGCTCTAACAAACTCAAAACCCCACGGAAGTGTAGTGATATGTCCAAAAATTTCGGAGTTCATCAGATTGCCTGTCCGGATAAAAAAACCTGCCAGTGCTACTACGATTACCACCCGATCCAGTGTCCAGATGATTGTTTTTTGCTGCTTTCTACTGAAGAAATACAAAGCAATAATGATCCCGATAGCTGCACCATGACTGGCCAGGCCGCCTTCCCACACTTTTAGAATTTCGATTGGATTAGCCAGATAATAAGCCGGTTCGTAAAACAAACAATGGCCCAGACGTGCACCCACTACCGTGGCAACGATCATATAAGTCGAAAGCTGATCAAGCACCTTGATGCCAATCTTTTCGCGTTCGAAAATCTTTTGCATGATGTAATAACCTACCACAAAGGAAGCCGCAAAAAGAGCACCATACCATCTTACGCCTCTGCCACCCAATAAGGGCAGCCAATCCGGAAAACTGAATATCTCGGGCGAGACATTCCAAACAATGAAATTTAACATGAGCTGTTATTTTAGGACAAAAGTAAAGGAAATTTCCAGTTTTGTATCCTTAGCTTTTTTTTCAGATCAATAATTTCAAAAGCCAGTCTTGTTTGTTCAAAACAGAAAATAATGTTTTTACAAAATCAAAGCCGTTGATATTCAATTGTCGGGAAGCCTTTCACGCCCTGATGGTTGTAAAAAGATACAAACCGCAATTTAAATAATTCGTCATTTTGTGTGCGGATGATGTAAGTCCAGTTTGGATTGACAACATAACTTACCACACCATTTTCTACGTCACCTTGCACATCTTTCCAGTTGTAGCCTATGCGATCAGCCTGTGTGGTATAAAGCAAATTAGAGGCAGAAACCAAATCGAGCTCATCAAAAAGTAAGGTGCTGTCGAAAGCCACTTCTGTAGCTAAAGGGTTGAGCAATACGCCGGTAACAAGATAGGGATAAGGCTCACCCTCATTGGTGAATAACAAGGTGGTGTATTGCGTAAAGAGCAGATCATAAGCCGTTTGCGCTGGTTCTGGCTGCAGCTGCTGTCCGCTTTGGAAAGAGTAATACACTTTGTTGTAGCCTGTTACCTTTTCAACAAATGTTTGTGTAAGTCCTGTATTGTCCAGGTTGGAGTGAGTGAAATAATAACGGTTATTTGTCAGGCTGTCGAACTTTATTTTTCTGTAGCCCAGCAAAGTACCGGCTTCATCATAACCTCTGTCGATTACATAAACTTTTTCGGAATAATTTGTGTCATTTTCACTGATCAGTATCCAGTTTCTCAATACAGTAGAATCCGGATTACCGCTCGAAGGATCAAACTGCATCGTTAATCCGGCCGCTGAATTTACTTCTGAAAGATTTGTTGTTTCTGTTTGGCCTGCCAGCATAAAATTAGCCGTATTCAACCAGATTTTGCATCCGTTATCCGTGGCATCAAAAGCGAGGTCCCAGGATGTTTTGTCGTTGCTGCTTACAATGGCCGAATCGCTCAGTTTGTAGTAAACCTGATTTTTATAAAGCCTGATATCATTTCCGTTTTCGATTTCAGTCATTGGAATCACTGCGGTGATTTTATTCCCTCTGTCATAAGGTGTTACGCGCTCATCTTCCTTAAAGCAGGAGGTGAGCAACAGCGGCAAAACAAAGATCAGGAATGAAATTTTTTGCATCAGTCAAATTTTTTGAATGAAATATTAAGCCGAACAAAGAATGTTCGTCCCCAACCGGCAATGCTCGATCCGCCACCGCTGGAATGAATTTCCCCGCCGCCTGAAATATTGCCTCTTACATCAATATTATTAACATCGAAAAGGTTTTTCACACCGGTCTGTAAGGTGAGCTGGTTTTTCCAGAATTGACGACTAACCGACAGATCCATGGTATGATAAGCGGAAGTAATAATTTTATATGCTTGATTATCAGATCTAAGTAATATTTCAGGATACTCACCATTGTATTTGTAAAATACATTGAAACGCATTTGGGTTTGCCGCCAGAGATAGCTGACCTGAGTCATCACATCGGTCGAATAAACCATCTCATTATCAGCGGATTTATCATAAATCTGGTTTCTGCCGGTTTGACTCAATCCAAGTTTTATTTCCAGCCAGGGATAGATACGGTTATTGAAATTGAGTTGATAACCTTGCGTTATGAATTGACTCAAGTTTACATAGGTGTATAATGAGGAGGCGGGATCCAAAGAGGCCAGTAATATGCTATTGTATATATTGTTGTAAAAGAGACTTAGCTCGGCACCATAATCGTATGTTGGTTTTTCGTGGTGGTATTTCAACGAGAGGTTAAAGTTTTTGGAGTCTTCTGCCTCAAGATTTTCATTGCCTCTGATATTGTGATTCACATCAACAAATTCCAAATAGAGCTCTTTGAGCGATGGCGCTCTGAAACCTTTTGCCAACGAAGCTCTCAAACTGAATTCTTCAGTAAGGTCGTATTTGGCGTTGAGTGAATATACCAGGGGTGCGTCGTATTTGGTGTTGTAAGCATAACGCAGCCCGGGCTGAAGCATCAGACGCAATGTGGGTTTGATTTTAACATTTAAAAATGCTGCATAATCACCCAGGGCCTGTTCTTTATTTAAGACTCGTTTTCCTGTTCCGGTCTCATAATTCAAATCAATACCCAGTTGATAGTTGAAAGGCGAATTGTCGTTGCTTTTGCTAAACTCAGCCCTCAGCAGATACTGTTCAAAGCTGGATGTGTCCTGATTATCCGGATCCAGCGTAAGATTTTCTTCAAGTGTTGTAAGGTCTTTAAGGTAATTATTTTTTATACGGTTGTAATAACCATAAGATGCAAGAACGTTTAGGTGTCGGTTTTCGAAAAGTTTGGTTTTGATGTCTGCTGTAGTAGTGAAACGATTGGTGGTGAAGTGATTATCAAATGCCGTTTCGTAATACGAAGGCAACAGATTACCTTTATGTAGTATATACTCGTTAAAATAGGAGGTAGTCAACCGGGCATGCAAGCTTTTGTGATTGTAGCCCAGGCTGGCATCTGCATTGTATTGTCTTTTTGGTTTCCATTGCTTGGCCCGACTGGTATCTACCACACTGTAACCGCCAAAAAAATTTCGCGCTCCGGCCAGTGATCCGCTCCAGCGGTTTTTTTTCAGTGCGATGTCAGCATTAAAATTGTAAACACCAACCGATTCTGTATAGGCTTCGGCATTGGTTTCCAGACTGGTATATTTATTCTCCTTGGTGATAATATTGATTACACCGGCAAGGGCATTGCTGCCATAAATTACTGACATCGGGCCTTCGATAATTTCTATGTGGCTAACGTTATATAGGTTTAGCTGGCTTAAATCTATGTTTCCATTCATCCTGCCTATCACGGGCACGCCATCAATCAGAAATTTTACGTGCTCGCCTCCTAAGCCCTGTAAGGTGATATTCGAACCCAATACGCCATCATTCGATGAACGAATATTAAGTTCAGTTGCCATTAGTTCTTTCAGATTACTGGATGCTTTTTGTTCAATTTCACGTGCTCCGATCACCTTTACCCTGAAAATGGATTTATCGACGGCTTGCGGGGTATATTGCCCTGTAACCACCACTTCATCCATATTGATGCTGGTGGATTGCAACATCACTTTTTTTAGCTCTCCAGGTCTAATTGTATCCGTGAAGGTGTGAAATCCCACATAACTAACTGTAAATGTCCCGGTTGTGTTTAGTGGATTAGCAGTATAACCTTCCATATCTGTAAGGCCGGTATGTGTTTTGCCTGTGCTTAATGATTTAAACAGCACATGCGCAAAGGCAATGGCTTCGCTATTCCTTTGATCTTTAAGCAGAACACCAGTTTGCTGGTTTTGTCCGATTACGACAAAACCAGCAAACAATATGATTAGGAGGAGATTTACTCTTCTAATCATAGGTTATTTTACTATTAATTGCTGTGAATAGACTTTTTCAGCAGTTCTTAATTGTAGAAGATAAAGGCCTTTTTTGAATTCCTGCACCGATAACTTCAAAGTGTTAGCAGAATTCATTTGTTCTTGCTGAAGCAGCAAACGTCCGGACAAATCGTAAATTTCAAGCTTCACTTTTTCAGTTGTTAATCCGGTAAGGTCAATATTTACCTGATCAGAAGCCGGGTTGGGAAAAATACGAAGACCTGCTTGAGCATTGTTTTCAGAAATATTTACCATCGAGATCAGCTCATGGCTGAATACCGTTTTGCCTTCGCTTTGACCACTGAAAGAAATTGGGACAAATTTGTAAATATCTCCCGAAAGACTTTGCACAAAATATACCAGTGAATCTGTTACAGAATAGCTGAAAGTGTTCATGTCGAAGTATTTCCAGTCGCTGCCGATCACAGTTTTGTAAAACTCCATCGGCTTGGCATACCAATCAGTAAAATCAGGTGAAACAGGATGATTTTTATTTGCACCGGTTTCTACATTGTTCAAAACACCAACCACGACATAATTGGCCGGATTTCCATCATTGTCAAAAACAATGCCCATATAACGACTAAACATGATGTCCCAGCTGTCTTTGGCTGGTTCGCGATCAATCACCGAAGCAATGGAAAGATTGTAATATACGAATAATTTTTCTTCGTAAGGTGTAACATCAAGTGTTTCAGTAATTTGATTTGTTCCGTCAAGATTAGCGTAGGTAAAATAATAGGTGTTATTTGCACTGTTTTTGCGTTCGATCCAGAGTTTTCTATAAGCTCCGTTAGCCAGTTTGATGATGTAGATGGAATCGCCAACCACATCGTGCGAAACCATATTATAAACGCCCCAACCATAATCAGGATGGCCAAGTGCATTGCGGTTAAAAGCACCATCTTCCCAGATGGTATCTGAATTGTAGAGTCTTTTCCAGCCGGCCATTCCGGTTGTGTCGATGGCATTCCAGCTGGAAGTATCGCCATTGCCATAGGTAACCAACTCAGTACCCATACCATCATTGATGATAATACCGGCACTCCAGGTGTTGGTATAAAAACCAATGTCCCAGGTGTTGCGCTCTGCTGAGGCAACCATGCCATTTTCGAAACTATACCATACATCATTGGCATAGCCTGGTCCCATTGTAACAGAATCAGTCACAGGGTTTGCCTTTGTAGTCAGGCTGAAAAAAAGAAGAGAGAATACTGTAATGTGAAATATATATTTTTTCATAATAAGTTCAAATTGAATAAGATAAATAATAACTTTCCTGGCCTTATTGCTTAAGGTTAGGCTAATAATTTTCCAATTAGAGAATTGGGATTGAAAAAAAGGTGGGGTTATGAAAGTGGAGGAGCCCGCAGACCGCAGATGGTGTGGTGGAAAGGCAAAATAGCTTTAACGGTGAGCCTGGAATAACAAAGCAGGCTAAATTTTCTGGCAATCGTTTGTTCTTTTGTCTCACAAATTGCCAACACTGCATTGCTGTGCCAGCTGTCTGTTTTATCAGAGCCTTTGTGCGTTTTGAAGCTGATTGTTTTGCCGTCGTCCTGCGATTTGGGTTTGGTAAATGGGTCTTGCTCGTCAAAAAGCTTCACACCAAACATCACCTCCTGGTGATAGGTAATCAGGTCGCCAATAACCATCCAAAAGATGGAAAATGCTATCAATAACTTAACTCCCCGATATACCTTTACGTTAGTCATATTCGCTGCAAAGAAAGCAATTTTTTTACAATGGTTTCAATACCTGAATTAGGGGATTAATTGAATGCTTTTTTCAGGTCTTTCACCCATTTCTGAATGCGATCGTCCGAGAGATCGGCCTGGTGGTGTTCGTCGAGGACAAGACCAACGAATTTACCATCTTTCTCGGCCAGCGAAAAATAAAAGTTGTAGCCGTCTTTGGGCCATTCACCAACAACAACTGATTTGTCGGGCAAACGGCAGTACATGGTTCCTAATCCGTCAACAAAACTCTCGGGATATTCTTCCTGATCGCCCAATCCGAAAAGTGCTACTTTTTTGCCTTTAAAATCTATTTCATTCAGGTTGTCGATAAAGTGTTCCCAATCGTCCTGCATATCGCCAATACCCCAGGCAGAGGTGCCAAAAACGAGGTTCTCGTATTGGGCAATTGTCTTTACGTCCGACTCGTGAATGTTGTGCAAATGAGCTTCTTTGCCCAAAGCTTTTTTTATTTTTTCTGCTATTTCGCGGGTTGTTCCGGATGTGGAACCATAAAATATTCCTACTGCTTTCATATTGATTTTTACTACTTATCGTGTTAATAATTTTTCAGATTTATCCAAACTGCATTTACCTTTCATTGAATACTTTAATGAAAACTAAATGAATCACAAGCGGCTGCAAATTTACACTAAAATAACAATTCAGAATCCAAAAGGTTTGTTTTGAATGTCAAACTCCTTGCACTTCTTCAAGTTTAATAAGCTGATTAAGAATAGCATAGACAGTTAAACCCGAAACAGTTTTGATACCAAGTTTTCGGGTGATATTTTTTCGGTGGGTCATTACGGTATGTGCACTTATAAAAAGTTTGTCAGCAATTTCGTTGTTTGTATTTCCGAGGGCTACAAGTTTTAAGATACTGATTTCGCGTTCGCTAAGACTTGTATTTTCGGTATCGGAATAGCCGTTTCGCAATTGTTTGAGCGATTTCTCCATAATTTTATTCAGCTCGGGTTTTTCGGCATCGAGATTAAGTGTCTGATCAAATTTGCTTTGAATGTGTGCAGGTGTATCAGACTCGATCAGTCCGATGTAGAAGGGCTCAAAAATGTTTTCATTGAAGCGGGGCAGACTAATCAATCGAATCACCAACTTAGGATTTAATAATACCAGGTCGGGATTAATCCGGTTAACCAGTTTTTCCAAATCATCCACCGGCGCATCAAATTCTTCAATTCTGTAAGGCTGTCCCTGATTGCTCAACAGGGTTTTTAGTCCTTCTCTGATCAGAAAAGAAGGTTCGATTAGCAGGATGCAAATGCGGTTAGATACGGGTGCCATGATCTGCATATCGTGAGTGAAGTTCTTTTTCCATATTTTCAACAATCGGTACGAGTATCAGGTCTTCGATATGCCCGTGATTGTTGAGGTCGCTTTCCAGTTCGAAAATTTCGTGCAAGATCAGGTTGAGCAATTTGTAATTGCTTACCGGAGGCAGGTATTTGATGAGGATATTTTTAAGATCGAAAAGTTTGGATTCCACATCATCGTGATCTTCCTCATATTCCGTGATGCTGTATTTTTTTAAATCTTCAAGTATTTCCTGTGAAGATGGTGTTGATTCCAGGGCTTTCTCAAGGCGCAAAACATAAGGATAAACGCCTTGTTCTTCTTTGGTGATATGATTGGTGAGCTCGTGCTGGTATTGATCAAAAAAGTTTTTTACCAATTTTCGATGGCTTTCCTCAAAACCAGAAGTCTGAACTATCTCGGTAATGTATTGGCCTATCTCCGGTATTTTGACATCCAGGTAATAAGAATGTGTTTTTTGCAGATAGTCAATCAACATGCTTGCTTTGAAGGTTTGCAAATGCCTGAGTGGAAAATAAGAAGGATCGTGAAAAGTGTTTACGATTTCAAGGAAAAAGTCGAGGTTTATCTTGTGATCCTTGCATACAGCTTCAACAGTTCGCTCCCCAAAGCCTAAAAAAATATCAAAACGGTTGAGCACAGGCAGCAGGTGATGGTTCATGTGAATGACCTCAGCCATTTTTAAGTCCTTGTGAATTCGCATGGAACAGCTTATTTAGAATGATTCTGCAAAATTACGAAATTCCAAGAAGTTTAAGCTGATTCCGTAAAATGGATTCCAGTTTTTCGGGATTATAATCCGGAATCTCTGATTGGGATTGTGATGTGGCAGCAAAGAGGTCCGAAAGACTGATTTGATCCTGACTAACGACTTGAAACCAGTTTTTTTTGGCAAGATATTCTGCCAGATATTCTTGTTCCGACTGGCCAGGTGTTGGTATAAGTAGGGCGTTCACTTTTAAACTAAGCAGATCCATAATGGTTGAATAACCGCCCCGGCAAACCAGTTTTTTTGACCGGCTGATCAGTTGCAAAAATTCCTCGTCAGGTGCATGGTTTAGCATTCTTATCTTATTGATTACCTGTTCTTTATTATGATTTTGTGGCAATCCGCGGAGGATAACACAGCTACGATCGGTATCTGCCAGCAGTTTGACTAGCTTGTGCTCCAGCAAGCTGCGCTGTGGTTCGGGCCCTGATAAGATTACCAGTAAATCAATATCTTTTGTCACTTTGTTTGTTTCACTGAGATTGAATCTGCTTAGAATGCCCAGATGACAGGCAGGGATGAAATTTACCGGAATCAGCGATAGTTCTCCTGATAGATTCTTTACAGGAGGATGATCCGGAATCCAACATTGATCAAAGTTTTTAATGAGCTTGTGATTCAGCATATTGGCTATTGAATTGAGCAATCGGATTCCCGGAGGAAGTTTAAGGTTTAGCTGATGCGTGATAATTACTGAAGGAACTTTTTTGTGCCAGGCACCAAAGCGATTGTCAGAAAGGATGAGATCAATTTTTCGGCTTTTCACGAGCTTGGCTATGAATATTTTATCGCAATAATAGTACCAGAACGCGATAGGAATTTGAAGTAAAAGCTTGAAAAACTGCTTTTTGCCTTTGGTATAGCCAGGTTCAAAACCTTTGAATCGAATCCATTCTGATGCCGGGAACTGGTTTTTCAAAAATGCCAGTGGAGCCTGATCAGCAGCAATTAGTATTTTGTAGCCCAACTGCTGTAAAACACGCAATAATGGTACAGATCGGCTTGCATGGCCAAGTCCCCAGTTTAGCGGGCAAAAAAGAATTGTTTTTTGTTCTGGCAAAGCTGCTTTTCGTACAAATGTACATGATTTTTCCTTTTGAGATGATAGTGCAAATGGTATAAATGGTTTATTTTTGGCGACCATGTCAGACCAATTAATCTATCAAATCGCACTCACACTCATTCCCGGTATCGGGGATGTAAATGGCAAAAGACTCATTGCTTATTGTGGTGGTCCTGAGGCTGTTTTTAAGGAGAAAAGACGAAGTTTAGAGAAAATTCCTGGCGTGGGGAAGCATACCATCAGTGCTTTGATTAATCAGCAAGTGCTTGGAAGAGCAGAAGAGGAGCTGAAGTTTATTCAAAAGATTGCAATCACTCCGCTATTCTTTCTTGACAAGCATTATCCCAGACGATTAAAGCATTGTGCTGATAGTCCAATGATGCTTTACTTTAAAGGAAATGCAGATTTGAATGCTGAACGGGTGATTGGGATTGTGGGAACCCGGAATGCCACCTCGTATGGCAGGCAACTTTGTGAACAACTCACAGAAGAACTTAAAGATGAAAAAGTATTGGTAATTAGTGGTTTAGCCTATGGGATTGATACTTATGCGCATCGTTCGGCATTAAAGGCCGGATTAGAAACGGTAGGTGTTTTGGCTCACGGGCTGGATCGCTTATATCCGGCAGCAAATAAAAACCTTGCCACCAAAATGCTTGAGAATGGCGGTTTGATTACTGATTTTGTAAGTAAAACAAATCCCGACAGAGAAAATTTTCCCAAACGTAATCGCATCGTGGCAGGCATGATCGATGCCCTGATTGTGGTTGAATCTGCCAAAAAAGGTGGTGCATTGATCACGGCCGACATTGCTGGTTCATACAACAGAGATGTTTTTGCTTTTCCCGGTCGTGTGGGCGATACTTATAGCGAAGGCTGTAATTTTTTGATTCGAACCAACAGGGCAGCCATGATCGAACAGGCAGCTAATCTGAGGTATATGATGGGTTGGGAAGCCCCGCAAAAAGGGAAAGCAGTCCAGACCAAACTTTTCAGAGCCTTTAATGAAGAGGAGCAATTGGTTTTGGATGCCTTCGAAAATGAGACATCACAGGAATTGGATCAGCTGCTTATTAAAACAAGATTTACTGCTTCAAAAATGGCTGCTGTATTGCTGGGCCTGGAATTTGATGGAATCTTAACAGCTTTGCCCGGAAAACGGTATCAAAAAGCAATCTAGGTTTTTAAAGGCGTGAATTTTTTTCCGGTTTAATGTTTGTAGATTTAATCATTAAGAGCAAGGCAATTAGGAAAACACCGATACCATATAAAACCATGATCGTTTTTTCGGAGGTAAGAAATCCAAAATAGTAAAACCCCATGAAAAAACTCGCAGCTCCAAGTCCGGTTAGAGAGTCGATCAGCCTGTTTTTCCTGTATTTTCCCATGCCAATAAAAAATCCCATGATGATGCCAAAAAACAAACAAGCCATTGGAAGGGAGTAAATAAACACAGGCGAAAGTTGTTTGGCAAACAATCCCATATCAAAAAGAGGAACGGCTAAAGTGCTAAATCCCAATGAGATTAGCATGGTGTATAGCACCCCATCCAGAGGAGTGTTAAAACTCTTTAAAGGAAGAAAATAATAGCGTAATACAATAAAAATTCCGAGTTGCGATCCAAACCCAACAATCACAAAGCTATAAAAACCGCTTCGCTTCAGGTTTTTAAGCTGATCGTAGCCTAATGATTCTGCAATGAGATCAAAAAGAAACAAACTCACAACAGTGATTAACCCAAGTCCAAAAGCCTGGTAAAGATGTTTATTTGAGTTAATTTGAAACTTTTTGTTAAGGTACAAAATCAGTAAAATGGCCAGAACCGGTGCTTGCAAATAAGGTAAAATTGTAGCAATAGTCATACGTTTGGGTTGTTTTTTACGTTTACAATGATGCATCAAAGATACAATTTCTGAATTATCAGCAGCATTTTTCTTTGGTTGATTCACAATTTTATCTACCGGAACTTATGCCGGAGCAGAAGCAGAATAATGCTATTTTTGTCAGCGAATTAATTGTTGGAATACAGCTGTTTGTCAGCAATGCAGTAACTTATACTAAACGATCAAACCATTGGAAAAAGGTCTTGTCATTCGTTCGACCGGAAGTTGGTACACCGTTTTTACGGAAGCGGGGCACCAGCGTTTATGCAGGTTAAGAGGGAAGTACAGGATGCAGGATATTCGCACAACCAATCCGATCGCAGTGGGTGATGTTGTGATGATTAGTATGGAAAACGGCAAAGAAACGGGCATTATTGAAGAGATTGAAGACCGCAGGAATTTCATCATCCGAAAGGCAACCAATTTGTCGAAGGCAGCACATATCATCGCTGCCAATCTGGATCAGGCACTGCTTGTTGTTACACTTCAAAACCCCAGAACATCAACTGGCTTTATGGACCGGTTTTTGGTTACTGCAGAAGCCTATCATCTTCCTGCCACATTGGTCTTCAATAAGTTTGATCTGTTGGATGAGCAAACTATTTCCGATCAGCAAAAACTAATAGATTGCTATGAAAAAATTGGCTATTCCTGCCTTGTGGTTTCGGCTGTTAGTGGCTTTGGCCTCGATCGCCTTACTGAAACACTCAAAGATAAGGTCAGTCTGTTTTCGGGTCATTCAGGAGTAGGGAAATCGGCTTTGATAAATGCCATTGATCAGGGTTTGAACCTCAGAATTGGAGCAATCTCTGAGTATCATGCAAAAGGAAAACATACCACTACATTTGCCGAAATGCATCCTTTGAGTTTTGGTGGATGGATTGTTGACACCCCGGGGATCAAAGAATTTGGTTTATTTGATCTTGAAAAAGAGACACTTGCACATCGTTTTCCGGAGATGCGGGAGCGGATGCTTCATTGTCGTTTTGCCAATTGTACGCACCGCCACGAGCCTGGTTGCGCTGTGAAAGAAGCACTTGAAGCGGGTGAAATTTGTGAGTTCAGATACAACAATTACCTGAATATGTTATTGGATAATGAATCAAAATAAATTCTGAAATGATTGCCAAACACATGATTACTGATGGCGTTATACCTTTGCGAACAAGCGATACAGCCCGTACTGCACTCAGTTGGATGGAGGATCTGCGGGTAATGCATGTGCCTATCGTAAATGAATCACGCTTTCTGGGATTGCTCTCAGAGTTTGATATTTATGATTACAATCACCTGGACGAGCCCATAGGAAGTCACAAATTATCGTTGAATAAGCCTTATGTGTATGATTATCAGCATATTTTTGATGCGCTCAGGGTGATGGATGATCATAAGCTTAGTCTGATTCCGGTGTTGGACGAACATCAAAACTATCTGGGATGTATTACTTTGCAGTCGTTATTGGAACATTTTGCGCAATCCTATGCTTTAGGCGAACCCGGCGGTGTGATCGTGCTTGAGATGCCGGCCAATAGTTATATGCTTTCGGAGATCGCGCGACTAGTGGAAGATAATGACGCAAAAATTTTAAGTGTGTTTACGCGTTCGGATGAGGATTCGTCAATGTTGCAGGTTTCGCTTAAGCTGAATAAAATAAATATCGAACCTATTCTTCAAACGTTTAACCGATTTCAATATCAGATCATTGCTTTTTATAGCGAGCACTCTGATCAGGATGACCTTCGCGATCGTTACGAATCGCTGATGAATTATTTAAATATATGAGAGTTTTCCTCTTGTTTCTAGCTTTGATGGTGGTGGCGTCAGTCGGAGGTCAGATTAGAGTTGCAAATGCTATTTATAATTGCGAAATTGTTGATGATAAATTAATTAGCATTGGAGATATTAGCTTGAGCGGAAATGATGTAACCCGCGACAAGATCATATTCAGAGAGTTGGAGTTTCAGACTGGCCAGCAATTAACTTTTTCGAAGCTGTGTGAGCTTGCCAGTTTATCCCGAGAGAATTTATTGAATCGTTCCCTTTTCAATTTTGTTTATCTCGATTTGATTCCTGATACGCATGATCAGGCTGTTATCAATATCAAAATCAGCGTGATAGAGCGTTGGTATATCTGGCCGTTGCCAATTTTCGAGCTTGCCGACAGAAACTTTAACGTCTGGTGGCAAACCAAGGATTTTAATCGGGTTAACTACGGGGCATTTATCACGCATAACAATTTCAGAGGAAGGATGGAAAAGCTGCAACTCCTGCTGCGTGCCGGATACAATCAAAACTATTCATTGCTTTATGAAATTCCTTACCTCACAGCCAAACAGAATTTTGGGATTGGGATTGAAGGCGGGTATTCCCGAAGTCGCGAAATTGCTTACAAAACCATTGATAACGAACAGCTTCATTTTAAGAATGAGAGTAAATATGCACAAGAGCGACTTTTTTTGAAAGCCCTTTTCAGTTATCGGATAGGCTATAGGCACTCTCATTTGCTGTACCTGAGTTATGATCGCTATTCTTTTGCCGATACACTAACTAGCCTTAATCCTGATTTTATGGCTGCTGATGGGCATAAATCCTCATTTTTGGCACTTCAATATATTTTTAAACACGATTTCAGGGATAATAAGGCGTATCCTATTGAAGGTCATTACTTTGATTTTGAGTTTATGAGGTTTGGCTTTGGTTGTTCGACTACTTCACCTGATTTTCATTACGCCAAATCAACCTTCGATTGGTACACTCCCATTGCCGGTCGCTGGTACTGGGCTTCAAGTGTTACGGCAAAATTTTCGGGTGGCAAAACCCAACCTTACTATTTGCGAAAAGCACTTGGCTTTCAGAATGACTTTGTGCGATCTTATGAGCTTTATGTGATTGATGGCGATAATTTTGGGATTTTTAAGAACAATTTGAAATTCAATGTGATAAAGCCTAAAGTGCGTAATTTGCCACTTATCCCTACCGAGAAATTCAGTAAGATACATTACGCAGCCTATTTGAATTTGTTTTTAGATATGGGTTATGCGGGAGCCATGATTCCTGATCCAACAAATTCATTGAATAATAAGTTGCTGATTGGTACCGGGATAGGCCTCGATCTGGTTACCTATTACGATATGGTTTTCAGATTCGAATATTCCCGAAATCGTTTGAATGAATTTGGGTTTTTTATTCATTTTATGGCACCTATTTAGGGTCTGCTGAAAAAGTCTGTCGTATGCCAGATTCGAGGCGACAAGACGAAGATGTATTGATATACTTCGAGTCGCAGGCAACACAGAAGATGGCGTGCGACAGGCTAGCCAACACATTGTTGTTGACATTTTTAAGTTCAGAATAGGCTTTAACGAAGTAGCTTGATTCAAATATTACACTGTACTGCATGGATTTTAGATGATTTCTCATAAAAACCTTGCGGAAACAACAACACAATAAATGGCAACTTAAATTATATCAATGTGTTAGGTGTTTTTCAGCAGACCCTATTTAATATTGTTTTCGGGAGCTTGATTTAGTCGGACTTCTTTGTAGTTGATTTGTAATAGACTTCACTGTTGTTATAAACCCGAATAGCATAGTGTAAAAAATGTTAAATCAGCAATTAAATGCATTAAAATTCGTAACCTTGCGGCTTGTGGGGCTTATTTTTATAAACGATGAAAATTGCACTTTTTGGTAAAAGTTTTAGTGGAGATCGCACACCATTTTTAAAACAATTGGTCGAAGGCTTGCTTCAGCATCATGTTGAATTAATGGTTTATCGACCCTTTTATGAATTATTAAAAGCATCTGTTTTTCAGGGTGCTACAGTTGATGTTTTTGACACCCATCCAGAGTTGTCTGCTTCGGCAGATATGGTATTCTCAATTGGTGGCGATGGCACTTTGCTTGATACACTTCCTCTGATACGAGAATCGGGTATTCCGGTTTTGGGTATCAATATGGGCAGGTTGGGGTTTTTATCAAGCATTTCAAAAAATGAGATCGAATGGGCTATAAATCAGGTTATTAATTACAATTATTCACTTGAGAAAAGAAGTCTGATCGCACTCGAAAAACCCAGCCATTTGTTTCCTGTGGTCAATTATGCATTGAACGAACTCACCGTTTTCCGTAAGGAAACAACATCGTTGATAGTCGTAAAGGTATATGTGAATGATCTTTTTGTAAACGCCTATTGGGCTGATGGACTGATTGTTGCAACACCAACAGGTTCAACGGCATACACCTTAAGTGCAGGTGGCCCCATTTTAGCACCACAGTCGTCCAGCTTTGTTATCACGCCAATTGCTACGCACAATTTAAGTGTACGTCCTATCGTTATACCCGACGATAGCCTGATTAAGTTACGCGTAGTAGGCCGCCACACTTCTTATACACTTAGTATGGACTCGCGAATGGCTGACATGGATGAATCGGTTGATATTATTGTTCGAAAAGCACCGTTTGAATTGAATATGGTTGTTATGGAAGGCAAGGACTTTTTTGGAACAATAAGAGATAAGCTTTTGTGGGGGCTTGATATCAGAAATTAATGAGGCTGGGAGTTGAAAAAAAATGATAATTTTGCAAACCATCAAAGTTGACAATAAATTGTTAATCAGTAATTTTTGTTTTATTGTTCAGCCTCAGGATGGAATGGAACGATATGAAGAATAACCAAAAAGCTTTTTTTAGTTTAATTCTGCTTGGATTTTTACTTCTGCCTAATGTGCAACAGGCACAGGATATGGAGGTTGGATTGTTTGGAGGCGTAAATTATTACATCGGAGATATCAATCCGGCAAAACACTTTAGTCAACCAGAGCCGGCTTTCGGTTTGATAGCCCGCTATAATCCCAATACCCGCTGGACTTTCAGAGCAAGCATCACCATGGGTAAGCTTATTGGGAATGATACGATTGTGAAATTCAACGAAAGTCGCCAATTGGCATTTGAAACCCGGGTGAATGACTTTAGTCTGATCGCTGAGTTTAACTTCTTCGATTATTTTACCGGAAGTAAAAGAGATTACGTTACGCCTTATATTTTTGGGGGCGTATCTGTGTTTTCGTTCAATCCGAAGCATCCTGATGGCACTGATCTGCAATCCATTGGAACTGAAGGCCAGCAGGATACAGACTCAAACGGTAACCGACTGGGGCCAGCACCTTATAATAAATTCTCGTTTTCTATTCCTTTTGGAATCGGTGTAAAGTACAGTTTGGGAAAACGTGTTGGATTGGCTGTTGAATGGCGCATACACAAGACCTTTACTGATTATCTGGATGATGTAAGCACAACCTATGCTTCCTTGCCTGTGGCAAAGCAAAAATATGGCGATCCTGGCAGAAATTTTGATGCCGGCATGAAACGTGGCGACGAAAGCACCAGAGATTGGTTTAGCTATGCGGGTATTACACTTACTTACAAATTTGATCTGAGAGGAAAACAACGTTGTGATAATTTTAATCAAACTAACCACTGATAATACTGCATGTCAGAGCACTTACATACGAGCTTGAAAGAGAAGATTGACCTCGAACGACTTCCAAAACATATTGCCATCATTATGGATGGTAATGGGCGTTGGGCAAAGAGCAAGGGTAAACCACGAATTTTTGGCCATCAAAGCGGTGTAACTGCTGTTCGCGAAGCAGCTGAATCTGCTGCCGAACTTGGAGTTTCTTACCTCACACTTTATGCTTTTTCAACCGAAAACTGGACACGTCCCCGAATGGAAGTAAACGCACTCATGCGGTTGCTTTTGCAAACCATTAAAGATGAAGTGGTTACATTGAACAAAAACAATATTCGTCTCAATGCCATTGGCGATTTGGATAGCCTGCCTAAGCTCAACAAAGAGCATTTATTGCGAGCGATGGATCAAACCAGTCATAACGATCGGATGACGCTAACGCTGGCACTTAGTTACTCAAGCAGATGGGAGATCATTCAGGCAGCCCGAAAGCTGGCGGCAGAAGTGGAGCAAGGTGAACTGAAAGCCGGAGATGTTGATCAGCATTGTATCGAACGTTTCCTGACCACTTTTGGCATGCCCGATCCGGAATTACTCATCCGAACGAGTGGTGAGACCCGTTTAAGCAATTTTATGCTTTGGCAGATTGCCTACGCAGAATTGTATTTTAGTAAGAAATTCTGGCCGGAATTTCGAAAAGCCGACCTTTACGAAGCCATCATCGACTTTCAATGTCGCGAGCGAAGGTTCGGGAAAACAAGTGAACAAATTACAAAGCAGAATAATAAGGAATGAGGATAAAAGTATTGCCATTGTCGGCACATAAACTGTTGGTATATTTATTGTTAGCTTTTGGTCTTTTCAGTTCTGTTTCGAGTCAGGCTCAGATTCAGATCGGCTCCGACCTTTCTGCTTTTGATTATAGTAAACCCAAAGATTACGAGATTGGAGGCATCAAGGTTGAAGGGGTTAAATACCTCGATCAGAATGTTTTAATCATGCTTTCGGGATTGTCTGTCGGACAGAATATTAAAATTCCCGGCGATCCGATAACCGATGCCATTCGTAAACTCTGGGATCAGGGTTTATTTGAAGATGTGGCAATTTATGCTTCTGAGGTGGTCGGAAATAGAATCTTTCTTGAAATACATCTAAAGGAACGACCCCGGGTTTCACGTTTTTCTTTCGAAGGCCTGCGCAAGGGCGAGGCCGATGATATCCGCTCTAAGATTAACCTCACCAGGGGCGATGTTGCTACTGATCACCTGATTGTTAGAACCAGAGATATTATTAAAGATCATTTTGCCGAGAAAGGTTTTTTGGATACTGAAGTTCACATCGAACAAATCCCTGATGAAACACGGGAGAATTATGTGGACATGCTGATCAAGGTTGATAAGAATAACAAGGTCAAAATTGGAGAGATTCTCGTTGAAGGAAATAGCGATCTCTCCGATGATCAGGTGTTGGCAGCAATGAAGGAAACAAAGATGAAAGGAGTTCTTGATCCCTTAAATCCACTGGGACCTATGGTTGTAAATACTTCTTGGGAGTTGTTGAACCTGAGGCCTTTAAGTGCGATTGGACAAATTAAGAATTATTTTACTGAAAATTTTCGTCCCCGCATTTTTAAATCCTCCAAGTTTATTCAGGAAAATTTCAAGAATGATAAACAGGCCATCATTGAGAAGTATAATGCAAAAGGCTATCGTGATGCAAGTATTATTAGTGATTCAGTTTACAGGCTGGCAGATAACAGCCTGGGATTAAAATTGAAGATCAACGAAGGAGAACGGTATTATTTCAGAAGTATTGATTGGGTTGGAAATACAAAATACGATAGCGAATTTTTAAGCACAGTACTCGGTGTCGAACCTGGAGATGTTTATAATAAAGAATTACTTTCAACGAACCTTTCTTATAATCCTAATGGATTGGACGTGAGTTCGTTGTATATGGACGATGGATATTTGTTTTTTATGGCCGAGCCGGTTGAAGTGTTGGTTGAAAATGATTCAATTGACCTTGAGATTCGCATCCGCGAAGGCAAACAGGCACGTATCAGCAAAGTTACTATCAAGGGTAACACAAAAACAAATGATCATGTTGTGATTCGCGAATTGCGTACCCTGCCGGGTCAGTTATTCAGCAGGGCCGACATTATTCGTACAACACGTGAGCTGGCACAGCTTCGGTATTTTAATCCCGAAACGATTGTGCCAGATGTACAACCAAATCAGGCGGATGGCACTGTAGATATTTCCTATACAGTGGAGGAAACCTCAGCCGATCAGATAGAGTTGACCGGGGGCTGGGGCTATGGACGAATAATTGGAACCCTGGGTCTGTCATTCAACAATTTTTCCCTCAGGAATGTATTTAAAAAAGATGCCTGGAGGCCAATCCCATCGGGCGATGGACAAAAGCTTTCGATACGACTTCAAACATACGGAAAAGGCTATTTGAGCTATAGCCTTTCATTTACCGAACCCTGGCTTGGTGGCCGTAAACCTACTTCGCTAACGGTTTCCTATTATCACTCCTTATATTCTAATGGTTTGCCCAAATCAGATACCAACCGGGCCACTTTTAAAATTGATGGTTTTACGCTTGGGATTGGTAAACGACTTCGGTGGCCTGACGACTTTTTCACCCTCTATCAGGCAGCTAACCTGATGCGTTATGACCTGAAAAATTATTCACAGATTTTTAGCGTTGGAACCGGAACCGGATTTTTTAATGTGTTCAGTTATAATGTTGTATTTGGACGTAATTCAATCAGTCAGCCGATTTTCCCGCGATCTGGCTCCGATGTGAGTTTGTCGCTTGAATTAACGCCGCCCTATTCGGCATTCAGTGGAAAGGATTACAGCAGCTTAGATGAGAACGAGAAATTTAAATGGGTGGAGTATCATAAATGGAAGCTTAATACCTCTCTTTATGTCGAAACCCTGCCCAAGCTGGTGCTTGCAACACGTTTGAAGTTTGGTTTCCTGGGTTATTATAACAAGGATATTGGCGTAACTCCTTTCCAGCGCTTTTATCTCGGAGGTGATGGCCTTTCGGGATATAACAACCTCGATGGGCGCGAAATCATTGCGATGCGTGGATATGGCAACGAAACCATTACACCTTTTTATTATAAAGACCGCAACATAGGCGGAAACATCTATAGTAAATACACCCTTGAGCTGCGCTATCCACTCTCGCTTAATCCGAGTGCTACCATTTATGCGCTCACTTTTCTTGAAGCTGGTAATTCGTGGCTCGGATTCGACAACTTTAATCCTTTTGATGTGAAACGGTCGGCCGGTGCTGGTATCAGGGTGTTTTTGCCCATGTTTGGTATCTTAGGGCTCGACTGGGGTTATGGCTTTGATGATATTCCGGGAATCCCCAATGCTAACGGAAGTCAGTTCCATTTCTCCATAAACCAATCCCTTGATTAAAACTTTGGCAGGCTTTTTGGTTTGAAACATATAATCTAAAATTAAAGGCTATGAAAAATAAAGCAATCGTAACACTAATCGTTTTAATGTTTGCCGGTTTGATGTCGGTTCAAGCACAAAATCAGCGCTTTGGATATGTTGATACAGAGTATATTTTGAATAATATTCCGGAGTATTCAGATGCACAGGCCGAACTGGATGTGCTTTCGGAGCGCTGGGAGAAAGAGATAAAAGGACAGTACGAAATCGTTGAAAAAATGTATCGGGATTATCAAACCGAATCAGTGCTTTTGCCCGAAGACATGAAACGTAAACGTGAAGACGAGATCATCAAAAAAGAGCAGGCGGTGAAAGACCTTCAGATGAAATATTTTGGTCCGGAGGGTGAATTGTTTAAGAAACGAAACGAATTGGTGCAGCCAATACAGGAAAAAGTTTTTAATGCCATACAGGACATTGCCGAAACACGCAATTACGCTTTTGTTTTCGACAAAGCAGCAGGTGCTACCATGTTGTATGCAAGTGATAAATTTGATATTTCGGACGATGTGCTTGATGAAATTGGCAATGTGATGCAAACGGTAAGGCGTGAAGACAGAAAATAAAGCGTTAAAGCATGTTAAGCACTGATAGCAGTGCTGCTTTTTTAAGGCTGTTATCGAAATAATTTTCTACATTTGCGTCTCAAAAATTAGTTATTAATCTCCAGAAATCAGAAAATGAAAATTTTAACAAAAGTATTATTAGTTGTTGTTTTGGTTGGATTAGCAGGCTTTGGCCAGGCACAAACACTTAAAATCGGATATGTTGATTCAAACGAGCTTATGGGAATGATGCCGGAGCGCGACACCATCGAGAACAAGCTAAGACAGTTCGAACAGCAGCTCGAAAACGAACTACGCGCCATGGCCACTGAGTATCAGACTAAACTTACTGACTACCAAAACAACCTGGCTACCATGTCAAATTTAATTCGTCAGTCGAAAGAAAAGGAACTCACGGATTTGCAAACCAGAATTCAGGATTTTCAACAAAATGCTGATCTGGATTATAGCGAACATAGAAATGAATTACTTACACCTCTGATTGACAAGGTAAAAAAAGCAATTGAAGATGTTGGAACCGAAAATGGTTACACTTATATCATTGATTCTGCCACCGGTGTTTTGCTTCATATTGGATCAGGTGCTGATAATGTGACGGCAAAAGTGAAAACGAAACTTGGTATTAAGTAGCCAATTTCTTTAAAAATATTTGATAAAGCCATCTGAATTCAGGTGGCTTTTTTTTATGCCGGAAATATATGACTGTTTCGATCGTCTGATCGATTGGGTTCTATGGAGTTATCAGTGCTAATAGGGCAAATGATACAGTTTTTTTTGAAGTTATATTGTGATTAATTTAACTTACATAAAAAAACTTAATCGCTGGGATAATACCGTCCCATATGTACAGGACGATATTATAATTTTACCGGACATCGGTGTTATGATTATTTGAATTGTGGAAAAAAAATTTCGAAAAAAAAGCTGGAAATTGTAACTATCGAGATATTATCTTGTCTTTAATAACATAATTAAGAAAGAGAAGTGTATCCTGAAGTAAACAGGGAAATTATAGAAAGAAGTAAACAGGGCGATGTACGCGCCCAGTACGATTTGTATCGCAAATATGCGAAGGCTATGTATAATATCAGTTACAGAATTATGGGATCGGTTGAGGAAGCAGAGGATATGCTTCAGGATGCATTTGCCGAAGCTTTTCGAAAGATATCTTCTTACAAGTACGAATCGGCATTTGGTGCCTGGCTGAAAAGAATAGTAGTAAACAGGTGCATCAACCAAATAAGAAAAAAGAAAGTTCAGTTGGATTTTTTTGATGACATGATTGCTTTTGATGCGGATGAAGATAGAGATGATGAAGTCACAGGCCTGAGTGTTGATGCGGTGAGAAACGCTATGGAGCAGCTGCCACAGGGCAACAGAATTATATTTTCGCTCTACCTGCTCGAGGGCTATGATCATAAAGAAATTGCACAGATTTTGAAAACCAGCGAAAGCAATTCAAAATCGCAATATATGCGGGCAAAAAGAAGAGTAAAAGAAATTTTAACAACTGCTTGTTATGGATAAGCTGGAAAAATTTATAAAACAAAACAGAGTTAGTTTTGACGCACTCGAACCCTCACCACAGCTCTGGTATGGTGTAAGCGAAAGAAGCAGCGTCAGAAGAATTGAAATGCTTTCCTTGAATAGTCCTTTGTTTAAATGGGCTGTAAGAATTGCTGCTGCTGTTGTGATTTTTGTTGCCAGCTATTACTGGCATGATTTTCAAAGTCAGCATTCAGGCGGGAAGTATGCCGATGATCAATCGACTCCTTCACTTTTAACAGATTTACTCGAAGCCGGGTATTATTATACAGCTAAAATCAATGTTGAAACAGAACGCTTTTATATGGCCACGGCCGATAACAGCACCTTGCGCGAAGAAATTCAAACTGAACTTGATGAGCTTGATCAGGAGTTTTTCAAACTCAAAGAAGATCTGATGGATAATGCAGATAATGAAGATGTGATTGCCGCTATGATTCAAACTTACAGGTTGAAATTGAGCATATTACAAGATATTATGAGCCAGCTTCAAAGTGAAAAATCCGGAAAAATCCCTAATGATGAAAACAAACATATCAATATTTAGCTTGCTATTTGTAATGATTATTTTCATTTCGCTAAGTGCAGGGGCACAAACCTATACAAAGGAAAATAGCCTTACAAAAGTATTTCCGCTTACTGCGAATACCGAGATTGAAATAAGCAATAAATATGGAAATATTATGGTGGAGAATTGGGAGGTGGATTCTGTGAAATTTGTGATTAACTATAAGGTTACCTCCACCAAGAGCTCAAGACTCGACAAAAACTTTGAGTCAATTGATTTTGAATTCAACGCAAACGCCTATTACATCACGGCAAGCACTTTGTTTGCCGGTAAAGGTTCTTTTTGGTCTGATGTGACTGATATTGCAGGAACACTTTTTTCTGCTGGCACCTATACCTCTGTCGATTATTTGATTTATTTACCTGAAACACAGCCATTAGGCATCAATCTAAAATATGGCAATGTTTATCTTGCCAACCATACAGGACGACTGAAACTGGATGTTTCAAACGGTGACATAAGGGCCAATAATATCACTGGTTCGAGTCGAATGGATATTGCGTTTGGTGATGTTTCGATTAATACACTTTCTGATGCAAAAATATCGATGAGTTATGGCGTTTTTAGCCTGCGAAATGGCGTGAAAATAAGCTTTATTGGCAGATCAGGCGAATTGGAAATTGATGCTGTTGAATTTCTTACTTTAGATTCTAAAAGAGATAAGCTGTCGATTGAAAATGCCGGCATCATTACCGGTGAAACAAGTTTTTCGAAAACAGAAATACAAAATGTTTCAGGTTTTGTGAATCTCAACACCCGATACGGGAGCCTGAAAGTAAATAATTTTAAAGCTCAGGCCGAAAAAATTGAACTTCTGAGTAATAGCACTGATACCGAATTAGGGATTCAGGGTGATCAAAGCTTTTTGCTCAACCTTTTGAGTGACGAAAAAGCCAACGTAACTTATTCAGCAGAAATTGGGAATATTTCAACTGAAAAAATTAGCCTGGACGAATATACCCATCAGGCAAAAACGAACTACGGAAGCGGGAAGAATCCTTTAAAACTCGACATTAGAATAAAATCCGGATCGCTGGCAATCAAATTAAAATAAGCTGTATTGCGACCCTTGAAATTAAAATTTGTCTTTAAGAATTGTAAAATTAAAACCTGAAAAATGAAAATTGTAAATTATAGCGGCAGCGCATTTATCCTGATTCTCACACTCAGCTTGTTTACGATGGGATGTAAGAAGTTTACAGGCATCGACGGGAACGGACATATAGTTACTGAAGGACGTAATACAGTTAGTTTTAATAAAATAGCCAACGAAGCCAACTTTGATGTTTACTACATCAAGGCACCTGATTTTAGGGTAGATGTTGTGGCAGAATCAAACCTTATCCCGCATATCAGAACAATCGTAAATGGTAATACTCTTGAAGTTGATTCGCGCAAGAACCTTCGTAACAATTATCCAATTAAGATTTATGTTTATTCACCTGTTTTAAGAGCAGTATATTTAAGTGGTTCGGGAACTATTGCAACCGGAATGATCGATGAGGCAGAGTTTGAAGCGGTATTGAGCGGCTCAGGCTCGATTTTTGGCGATGTATATTGTAATTATTTTAACAGTCATTTGAGTGGCTCCGGCGAGATGGACTTTGTGGTGAATGCAGAACAAATTGCTGCTTCCATCAGCGGCTCGGGCCGCATAAAGCTTATTGGAGAAGCCATTAGTGGTGATTATAGAATTTCAGGTTCAGGAAGCATCATGGCTTTTTCAATGCACCTTGCTGAGTGTTTTGCCCGGATAAGCGGATCAGGAAGTATTTATACCAGGGTGTATGATTATCTTGAAGCAATCATTTCAGGAAGTGGCAACATCCATTATGCCGGATCGCCTGTAGTTGATGCCAATGTGACTGGCTCGGGCAAAATTTTACCTGAATAAAGCCAACCTGGTCAGGGATACCACTCCCTTGATGCAGATTTTTTATTACATATTTCGATTCCAAAAGAGAAAATTTCAAATATGAAAATGTCATTTAAACCTTTTGTGTTGTTGGTATTCTTAACTGTTTCTGTTAGTGGATTTGCGCAAAAGTATGATCAGCAGCTGGGAGCAAGATTTGGATTGATGTCTGGATTCACAGCCAAGATAGTAAAAAATGAGGCAGTAGCCCTTCAGGGAATTCTGGGATTCAGAACAGGTGGGGTGCAGCTTTACGGGCTTTTTGAGAAATATGCACAAATTTTCAAAGGGTCTAAACATCAATGGAATGCCTATTTTGGAGGCGGGATGCATCTGGGTTATGTCAATGGCTATAATCAGGTTCGCAGTTGGTCAGAATCTGACAGATATCATGTCGAGAATCAGTTTGCCAGTGGCTTTGTAATTGGGCTGGATGCAGTTTTGGGAGTAGAATTTCACATAGCCCGCACCCCATTGATAATTTTTTCGGAGATAAAGCCTTTTATTGAATTACAGTCTTTTAACACAATATATCCCCATTTTTATGATTTTGGAGTGGGGCTAAGCTATCAATTTGTAAATTAATATAATTCAAAAACAAGATGAAAACTACAAAGATCATTGTTTTAGCACTAGCGCTGTTGAGTAGCGTAAAAATGTTCGGCCAGGAATATTCCGGCGAAATGAGAACTCTTTTCAAAAACAAACCTGACGTAAGGGTGACTCATGGTGGATATGGGGCATTTACAGTTGGTTACAGCCAGATCGATTCAAAGGATGCCTTGATGCTTGGTGCCCGCTTTGCCTGGATTGCCAACCATAAATTTGCACTTGGATTTGCCGGTTATGGTTTTATGAACAATATTGAAAAAAGTGAGTTTTACGATAAGAAGGATTATTATCTGGCTGGTGGTTATGGTGGCTTGCTCTTTGAGCCGATTATAATGCCACATAGCCCGGTTCATCTAAGTTTTCCTGTGATACTGGGAGCCGGAGGTATTAGTGTTGTTGAGTCGAATGGTTGGAAAGACTTTCATGGCAGGTATAATTACTATACCGATACGGATGTGTTTTTTGTGGTGGAGCCAGGCGTTGACCTTGAATTCAATGTAGTGAAGTTTTTTAGAATTGGCGTAGGGGCTTCCTATAGATTTACGAATGGGGTGTCACTCAGATACAAGCACCTGGATGCAAATTTTGATGAAATAGTAACAGAGATTGATAAAGACGCACTCGATTCATTTTCCTTTAACCTGAGTTTTAAATTTGGTTGGTTTTAGGTGCTATTGACACACCAATACACAAAAAAAATGGCTGTCTCTGAAATGAGGCAGCCATTTTTTTATTATTTGAATGAAATTATTCCATTACAATTACTTCAAATTCACCGAGGTCGCCACGTGAATAGAGACCAACAACTTTGATATATCCCAGGGCACCGGCTTCAGTTTTGAAGAATAAAACATCGCCATTTACCATATTCACGATTTTTGTATTTGCTTCTGCTTCCACAAATTCAGGGAATTCATAGTATTCGCCAATAGCATCAAAATCTTCAACAGTCATTTCAGTTTTGATAAACAAGGTTGCATTTCTGGTTTCCCAGTTAGAGATGTCGAAGGTGAGAATAGTTTCCAGCGATGCATCGATAGGAGCAGCAATAGAGTTATCATCGTTATCGCCTTTATAGAATACAAGATCAACTTTTGCCTGATTGGCAGCAGCCTGTGATACAGTAAATACAGTATTTTCCTTCAGGTTATAAAAACTGCCGATTTCATCATTCCACGATCCGAACTTAACATCAGTATGCTTCAGTACTTTTACGCCAGCTTCTTCAACAGTGACGTTAAAAGCAACAGAAGTTGTTCTTCCGGCTTTGTCGGTGATCGTACCTTCCAGGCGAGCAGTAACCGACTCAGGAAAATCGATGAAGATCGTAGTAGTGAACGTTTCTTCATTAAACGTTGAATCAACCAGGGTCTGAGATTGGTTGTTGGCTGTCAGCGTTAATTTGAAGTTTGTAAGCTTTTCATTTGTTTCATTATTTGCGCTTGCATTGAAACCAACTTTAATTTGCTCACCAGCATTGATGGTTACATCTGTTGATGTATATCCTTCACCGCCGATAAAGTTTAAGGTTGGTTCAGGATTTACGATGTCATCGTCTTTTTTAACATGAGCTGAGACTTACGCCAGCAATCATCAGTAAAACAACTAAAATACGATTGATTTTCATAATGTTAAAATTTAAAGGTTAATAATAAATAATGTTTAAGTTAGTGAATTAATTTTTTCGGCCACCTAAGAAGATGGCAATATAATAAAGCAAGGTTGCCAGTGATGCCAGAGCAGCAACTACATAGGTATAAGCTGCCCATCGCAAGGCTTCCTGTGCTTTGGGGTGCGAACTATGATCGGTAATACCGCTGATATTAAGCCACGCCAATGCTCTTTGGCTGGCATCAATTTCGACGGGTAAGGTGATAAAGCTGAACAATGTTGTAAGAGCAAACATAACAATACCAACCAAAAGCAATTGTGGGAAGGATTGAATAAGCAGGATGCCGGCTAATAGAACCCATTGCACCCATTTTGAGCTGAAACTAACTATGGGCACCAGGGTGCTACGCATTTGCAACCAATGATAGGCTGTGGCATGTTGTACAGCATGTCCACACTCGTGTGCCGCAACTGCGGCCGCTGCTACATTTCGACCTTCATATACCTCACGGCTCAGGTTAACTGTTTTGTTCGCAGGATTATAATGATCGCTCAAACTGCCCTCAACGGATAATACCTGAACATCAGTGATGCCGTTGTCGGAAAGCATTTTATTTGCTATATCCCTGCCACTCATGCCATTAACAACCGGAATTTTGCTGTATGCTGTAAATTTGCTTTTCAGTTGACTGCTTACAAGCCAACTCAGCAACATAAAGAATACAAAAATGATCCAGATTGACATATATGCGTTTTGTTTTGTTTGCTTCAGGGTATCAAATTTAATGCCAAAATTTAATCAGCTTGAGGCATCACTTCAGATTTTTAACGCTGTTGATCAGCTTCCAGGGGTTTGATGTTTTCGTCATGCCAACTGGCGTACATGGTGTAAGACCGTGCAATGCGATGTACTTCGCCTTCGAGGAGTGTCTGGTCAATGGTTTTTAGTTTTTTTGCCGGGATACCAGCGTAAACACTTCCGGATTCAACCCTGACATTTTTGCCCACCAAAGCACCGGCAGCAATTATCGAGTTGGATTCGATCACGGCTCCGTCCATGATAATGGCTCCCATACCCACCAGAACGTTGTCGTGAATTGTGCATCCGTGCACGATAGCATTATGGGCAATCGAAACGTTATTTCCGATATTCACCGGTGCTTTTTTGTAGGTACAATGTATCACCACACCGTCCTGTATGTTGACATTATTCCCAATTTTGATGTAATGCACATCGCCACGCACAACTGCATTGAACCATACACTGCAGTTATCTCCCATTTCAACATCTCCAACAATCGTTGCATTTTCGGCGAAGAAACAGTTTTCTCCAAAGCTGGGACTCATACCTTTTATTGCTCTGATCAAAGCCATATTGTTATTGTTTGTTGTAGTTTACCAAATAATGTAAGCCTATGCTCTCTTTTCGCTGAAGGGCAAACTTAGTGATCAGATAGGCCACATTGATCATATTTCTCAGCTCACAAATCGGAACTGTTACAACCGATTTTTCGTATAACTCTTCCGTTTCACGGTTTAAAATCTCAAGCCTGTCGAGTGCTCTTTTCAGGCGTAATTCTGATCGGACAATGCCAACGTAATTGCTCATCACCGATTGTAGTTCTTTACGCGATTGGGTAATCAGGATCATTTCTTCGTTCATCACAGTACCTTCCGCATTCCAATCGGGTATGTCAGATTGTAATACTGTTTGTTGTGCAAGCTCAATGGCTTTGAGGCTTGCATTGTGCGAAAAAACGATTGATTCGAGTAACGAATTAGATGCCAGGCGATTAGCTCCGTGCAGCCCGGTAGAAGTTACCTCACCGGAAGCAAACAGATTTTTAATGCTGGTGGCACCATGCTCATTGGTTTTGATGCCGCCACAGATATAATGAGCAGCCGGCACCACCGGAATCATATCTTTCGTGATGTTGATGCCAATGCTTAAACATTTGGCATAAATCGTTGGAAAGTGATGCATGATTTCAGATTCATTGATGTGACGGGCATCAAGATAAACATGGTCACTTCCAGAAATTTTCATTTCATTATCAATCGCACGAGCTACTATATCGCGAGGAGCCAAGGATTTACGTTTGTCGTAGCGATGCATAAAGGCTTTGCCGTTGAGATCTTTCAATTCGGCACCGGCTCCTCTCAGTGCTTCGGTGATCAGGAATGAAGGCTTTTCTTTTGGATTGTAGAGTGAGGTTGGATGAAATTGAATGAATTCCAGGTTGTCAACCACTCCTTTTGCCCGATAAAGCATGGCAATACCATCGCCGGTAGCAATTTTCGGGTTGGTGGTAGTTTGATAAACATTACCGGCACCTCCGGTGGCAATTAAGGTAGTTTTAGCTAAAACAGTGATAATCTCACCATTCTCCGGATTCAGGATGTAAGCTCCAAAGCATTGAATATCAGTATGTGATCGCCTCACAATTCGTCCAAGATGATGTTGTGTTATCAGGTCGATGCTGAAATGGTTTTCCAGCATTTCGATGTTTGGATGTTGCCTTACTTTTTCGATCAGGGCTCGTTGTATTTCGGCACCTGTCTTGTCCTGAAAATGCAACACACGTTTCTCGGAATGTCCACCTTCTTTTGCCAGTGCGTACTTTCCTGACGATTCAGTGTCGAAATGCGTTCCCCATTCAATTAGTTCTTTCACCCGCTCGGTCGATTCGGTAATCGTCATTCGGACGATTTTCTCATCATTGAGGTAACTTCCGGCATTCAGGGTGTCCTGAATATGTTTTTCATGCGAATCGGGATTATACATTACGGCGGCTATTCCGCCCTGGGCATACCAGGTGGCTGTGTCGTTGGCTTTGTTTTTCGTTACAACGAGCACCTTGCCATGTGCAGCAACCTTAAGTGCAAAACTTAGCCCTGCGATTCCTGAACCCAGAACCAAAAAATCAACTTCTTTTCTCATTTTTATAGTCCCAGTAAAACTTCAACAGGATCTTTTGATCCAAATAGCATCTTGACCGGATTTTCGAGTAATTCTTTTACTTTCACCAGAAAACCAACAGATTCGCGGCCATCGATGATGCGATGGTCATAGCTCAGGGCAACATACATGATCGGATGTATTTCAATTTTACCGTTTACGGCTATCGGGCGTTCAACAATATTATGCATGCCAAGAATGGCCGACTGAGGTGGGTTGATGATGGGTGTCGATAACATCGAGCCAAATACCCCTCCGTTGGTGATAGTGAAGGTTCCGCCTGTCATTTCATCCAGACTGAGCTTGTTATCGCGGGCTTTTGTTGCCAGCTCTTTTACTTTATGCTCAATTTCTGCCAGACTTAAAGATTCGGCATTGCGAATTACAGGAACCACTAATCCTTTAGGTCCCGACACAGCAATGCTGACGTCAGCATAATCGTAATAAACAATTTCATCGCCATCAATTTGGGCATTTACCTGAGGAAAATGATGTAAGGCTTCTGTAACTGCCTTGGTAAAAAACGACATGAATCCCAGACCAATCTCATGTTGTTCTTTAAAAGTTTCTTTGTATTTTTTTCTGATCTCCATTATCGGAGTCATGTTCACTTCATTAAAAGTGGTGAGCATTGCTGTTTCGTTTTTTACCGAAACCAGGCGTTGCGATAATTTTTTTCGCAACATGCTCATCTTTTTGTGTTCCTCTTTACGGGTACCTCCCCAGCTTGCCTGCGTCGCAACCGGCTGTTTGGTGCCTGCGTGTTTGTCTTTGTTTTCCTGATAAAAGTTAACATCCTTTGAATCAATGCGATAATGTTTAAAGAACTCAATCAGTTCCTGCTCATTGATGTTTTCTTTTTTCATGAGTTCACGAGCCAAAGGAGACAATTTCAAAGATCGTTCTTGACTACTTTTTTCAGCTGACTCCTGATTTGGAGCTTCGGGCTCCGGTGTTTTATCAGTAACTTTTTCTGCTTGTTCTTGCTTTGGTTCTACTTTTTCGGGTTCGCTCTTGGGTGCATTTTTGGGCGGAGCTGCATTTTCATCGGTATCCAGGGTAGCAATCACCGAACCTACTTCCAGTGTATCTCCTGCCGAAGCTTTAAAATGGATGGTTCCGGATGCTTCAGCTGCAATGCTTAAAGTGGCTTTGTCCGAATCAATTTCAGCAATATCCTGATCTTTTTCAACATAGGATTCGTCCTCAACGAGCCAGTTGGCCAATTGCACTTCATTGATTGATTCTCCCGGGCTGGGTACTTTTATTTCGATAGCCATAGTGATGAATTTTAATTACAGCTTTTTTTCTGCGTTATGAAACTTACTATCAATCTTATCCACATTCATTTCCTTGAGCTCATGCTCAAACGAGCGCCATTTATTGCCAATACACAACATGCCACATTCCTTGTCCACAAAAGGACACTCGCACATTTCAAAGGTTTTGTCAATGATTTTTTGCTGCCTGATCACATGGAATTTTGGCGAGCCTGTGGCCGGGCTTCCACTTGCCGGACGTGCAATCAGCTTAAGCGGAATTTCTTTAAATTCGTGATGGATGTATTTCCAGGCACCCATATTCATTGGTTCTTCCTGAACCCAAAGATGTGTTTTTGCCTTATTGTATTTTTCGATGATTGCAAGCATTTGCTTACGAGGTAAGGGATAAAGTTGTTCTAACCTAACAAAGGCAATGGTTTCATTTTTTTTGCGTTCTTTCTCTTCGAGCAAGTCATAATAAACTTTGCCAGAGCAGAATACAACTTTTTCAATTTTTTTTGGATCAGTGGTTGGGTCGTCAATTACTTCCTGAAAGCCGGTTTCGGATTCAAAGGCTTCGATAGGCGAAACACATTTTGGATGCCTCAGCAGACTTTTTGGCGTAAAGATGACAAGGGGTTTACGGAAAGGTCTTCTAAGCTGCCGTCTCAGGATATGGAAAAAGTTGGCGGGTGTGGTGCAATTGGCAATTTGCATATTGTTTTCGGCGCATAAACTTAGAAAACGCTCGATGCGTGCCGAACTGTGTTCTGGCCCCTGGCCTTCGTAGCCGTGAGGCAGCAGAACCACCAAATCGTTCATTACATTCCATTTGTCTTCGGCACTGCTTAAAAACTGGTCGAAGATGATTTGTGCCCCATTGTTAAAATCACCAAACTGGGCTTCCCAGATGGTAAGTGTTTCGGGTGAAGCCAGCGCATAGCCATATTCAAATCCCAACACACCATATTCCGAAAGTGGTGAATTATATACATCAAAAGTCGCTTGATTTTTGCTAATCGAGCTGAGTGGGATATATTGTTCTTCAGAATCTTCGACCCTCAATACCGCATGACGATGCGAGAAAGTTCCTCTCTCAACATCCTGACCGCTGAGTCGAACTGGTGTTTTTTCATGAACCAGGCTACCATAGGCAAGTAATTCGCCCATGGCCCAGTCGAGTTGGTTATCCTTGAAAACCATATCGTATCGCTGTTGTTGCAGGCGACTGGTTTTTCGGAAGAAATTTTTGTCTTCGGGTAAGGAGGTTAGTTTTTTGGCAATTGTCAGCAGCGTGTCCTTGTCAAGGCCGGTATTTGTTTTATGGTCGAAATCGCTGTCGTTGGCTTTACGGATACCTTTCCAGGTGTCGGCCAAAAAGTTGTTGATAAACGATTTTTCTCTTTCTTTTGCACCGGAAAGACTGAATTCAAGCTTTTCTAAATTTTTGGCTTCCAGTGCTTTAATTTCTTCTTCTGTAACAACTCCTTCGGTCAGCAGCTGTTTTTCATAAAGCATTTTGGGATTGGGGTGTTTTTCAATTACTTTATACAGGATGGGCTGCGTAAATCTGGGTTCATCTCCCTCATTATGACCATATTTGCGATAGCAAAGCAGATCAATATACACATCTTTATGAAACTTCTCGCGAAACTCCATTGCAAGTTGAATGGCATAAACTACGGCTTCAGGATCATCGCCATTGACATGAAATACAGGCGATTGCGTAACTTTTGCCACATCAGTTGAATAAGTGCTGGATCTGCCGTCCAGGTAATCGGTAGTAAATCCAATCTGATTGTTGATCACAAAATGTATGGTGCCACCGGTGCGATATCCTTTTAACTCAGACATCTGCGCGATTTCATACACAATGCCCTGACCCGAAATAGAAGCATCACCATGAATGATTATGGGTGTAACTTTACTGAAGTTGCCATCATGGTATTGATCAATCTTGGCTCGTGCAATACCTTGAACAACAGGGTCAACTGCTTCGAGGTGCGAAGGGTTTGGAGCCAGTGTGAGCTTAACAGTTTTTCCGGTAGTAGTTTTTCGTTCAGAAGTGTATCCCAGATGATATTTAACATCACCCAGCAGGGTTTCGTCTTCGTACATCTTGCCATCGAACTCGCTGAAAATGTCGGCATAAGGCTTCCGCAGGATATTGGCAAGTACATTAAGCCTTCCGCGATGAGCCATGCCAATTACGAATTCCGAAACACCCAGGTCTGATCCTTTTTCCATGATGGCTTCCAAAGCCGGAATGAGCGATTCGGCACCTTCGAGCGAGAAGCGTTTTTGGCCGGGGAATTTTTTATGCAGAAAAGCTTCGAAGCTTACTGCCCGGTTAAGTTTATCAAGGATATATTTTTTGTCGGATACCGGATACTCAGGTGTGTTGCGTGCAGATTCCATCTTTTGTTGCAACCAGGAAACAATTTCCGTTTTGCGGATATAGACATATTCAACAGCAACTGAGCGACAATAGGTTTGCTCAAGCATATCAATGATATTTTTGAGGCTGGTGGCACCGAGTCCTACTTCGGTTCCGGCTTCAAATACCTTATCCAGATCACTCTCTGATAAGCCGAAATTGCTGATATCCAGGCTGGGAGTATAGGTTCTGCGTTTGCGCACCGGATTGGTTTTGGTGAAAAGGTGCCCGCGTTTCCGATATTCTTCTATCAGCCTGATCACCTTAAATTCTTTGCCGGTGGCAAGCGAAACCTCACCAGGCCTGCTGGTATAATCTTTCACAGCAAAATCAAAACCTTCAAAAAAACGTCTTAGTTGAGGATCGGTTTGATCGGGGTTATTTTTAAATTGCTGATACAGAGATTCCAATACAGCAGGATCGTTGGCGTTTAAAAAAGTGTAGTCGTCCATGAAAAATGCACTTAATTACAGCCTGCAAAGTTAGGTATTTATTAAGAATCATTCTATCGAAAACCTTTGCAGACGCAAAAAAAGCCTGTATTTAACAGGCTTTAATAAATTTGGCTGAATACTCAGCTCAATAAATGTGTAGCACTATTGCGGCTACCAAAAAATTTATTCCGGGATGATTGCTTCAACAGGGCAAACATCAGCGCATGAACCACAATCGGTGCAAACATCAGGATCTATCACGTAGATATCGCCTTCAGAAATAGCATCAACCGGACATTCATCAATACAAGTGCCACATGCTGTGCAATCTTCAGTGATTTTGTAAGCCATAACTGTCTGTTTTTAAAATTTAACAATAAGTTTATGCTGCAAAGATATAAGTTATGGTGAATGTAATCTGGCTTTTGCTTAATTTATAGCTAATCTAAATTGAGGGGCTTTTGGTGTTTTTATTTAATCATTTGCTTAAAACCGTAATATTGCCCGAACGCGCTTGCATAGGGCAGGATAACAACTGGTAATAGCTGATAGTAATTGCAACTTAAAATACACTAAACCAGGGTAAAAGAAGGTTATTGTCAGCGACTTTTTGAAAAGTGTCTTATTCTTTTGTGAAGAAAAGCTATTAATTGGAATTTAGACTGAATCTATTTAAGCTATGAAGCTGTAATCCGGCCTGTAACTATAATGACATGTAACAATAAGTAAATCAAGGGCATAAGCTGGTATTGCTAAGGATATGCAAACGTTTCAGATCAGGCTCCTGATGCTGATTCAGCTTGGGGCAATATGAAAGTTTTTACCTTTGTAGCAATTTTAAAAACATAGCTATGACAAGCAAGAACAGTAAGGTTGTTGAGCTCGATCAGGTCGTGATTCGTTTTGCGGGCGACTCTGGTGATGGGATGCAATTGACGGGCTCATTATTCTCTGATTCTACGGCATTTGCCGGTAATGATTTCGCTACTTTTCCGGATTATCCATCCGAAATTCGTGCCCCCCAAGGCACTGTTTCAGGTGTTTCCGGTTTCCAGATACATTTTGGACAAAAAACGGTTCATACTTCCGGTGATTTGGCTGATGTGCTGATTGCCATGAATCCGGCCTCTTTAAAAGCCAATATGCGATGGATTAAAGAAGGTTCCATTATCATCGTTGATGAAGATGCTTTTATCGACAAAGGAATTGAAAAAGCCGGCTATACAGCTGATCCAACACACGATGGCTCACTCGAAAAGTACAAATTAATTAAGGCACCGATATCTTCCATGACCAAGGAAGCTGTGAAGCACCTTAACCTGGACATGAAATCGACCCTGAAGACAAAAAATATGTTTGCCTTGGGTATAGTGATGTATCTTTTTAACAGGGATACCAGCTTGATCGACAAATATTTTGAGCAGAAATTCAAGACTAATCCATTGATTGTTGAGGCTAACAAGGCTGTATTGGCTGCCGGCAATCATTACGCAGAAACGATAGAATTGTTTGGAAACACTTACAAGGTTGAACCTGCGCCACTTGCCAAAGGCCGCTATCGCAATGTAACGGGCAATATTGCAACAGCCTGGGGATTTTTGGCAGCTTCTGAACGATCGGGAAGGGAATTGTTTTTAGGATCCTATCCCATAACACCTGCCACAGAGATTTTGCAGGAACTTTCAAAACATAAGAGTCTTTCAGTTAAAGCTTTGCAGGCCGAAGACGAAATAGCCGGTATTGTTTCGACGATTGGAGCCAGTTTTACTGGTTCGCTTGCCATTACTTCCACAAGTGGACCTGGCTTATCGCTTAAAAGCGAAGCGATTGGCCTTGCAGTAATGACAGAGCTCCCCATCGTTATTGTTGATGTTCAGCGGGGAGGCCCCTCTACCGGATTGCCGACCAAATCGGAGCAAAGTGATCTGATGCAGGCACTTTACGGGCGTAATGGAGAGGCTCCGGTGATCGTGCTTGCTGCCCGTAGCTCGGTCGATTGTTTTTATAGTGCTTATGAAGCCTCAAAACTGGCTATGGAACATATGACCCCTGTAATTTTACTTACAGACGGCTCGCTGGCGAATGGATCAGAAGTGTTCAAAATACCTAAAGTAGCCGAGTTGCCGGCTATCTGTCCTCCAGTGGTAAAAGCTAATGATCAGGATTATAAGCCTTATAAACGCGACCCGGAAAAGCTTAATCGAAAATGGGCATTACCCGGAACGCCAGGCCTGCGTCATCGCATAGGTGGCCTGGAAAAGCTGGATGTTGAAGGGTCAGTTTCGCACGATCCGTTAAATCATGAACGCATGACTTACCTGCGTGAAGAGAAAGTGATGCGGGTAGCCAATTATATTCCCGAACAGGAAGTTTTTGGCCCGGATGAGGCTGATTTGCTTGTTGTTAGTTGGGGTGGAACCTATGGTGTGATGCTTACTGTGGTTGAGAAAATGCGCGAACAAGGTAAGTCAATTGCACTTGCCCATTTCCGTCATATCATGCCATTGCCCAAAAATACCGAAGCACTGCTTGGCCGGTATAAGAAGATTGTGGTTTGTGAAATCAACAATGGACAGTTTGTTAAGTACCTGAGGATGAACTTCCCTCAGTTCAGATATGAACAGTATAATAAAATTCAGGGACTGCCCTTTATGGTGGCTGAACTGGAGGCAAAATTTAATGAACTTTTAAAGTGATAATCATGGAAAATCAAATATTAGAACCTGAGGTGCTTCAACTTACGAAGGAAGATTTTGCCAGCGATCAAATGGTAAAATGGTGTCCGGGCTGTGGTGATCATGCCATACTTCATGCTGTTGAGAACGTGTTTCCTAACCTGGGTGTTCCTAAAGAAGATTTTGTTGTAGTATCTGGTATTGGTTGCTCTTCGCGCTTTCCTTATTATATGAATACATACGGATTCCACGGAATTCATGGTCGTGCTGCTGCCCTTGCTACCGGAGTAAAACTTTCCAATCCGCGACTCAGTGTTTGGATGATCACCGGCGATGGCGATAGCATGGCTATTGGAGGCAATCATTTTATCCATACCATCAGACGAAATATTGACATCAATATTTTGTTGTTTAATAATAAGATTTACGGCCTTACCAAAGGACAGTATTCGCCTACAACGCCAAAGGGTTCGAAAACAAAAACCAGTCCGCAGGGAACATTCGAACGCCCTTTTAATCCAGGTGAACTTGTGATAGGCGCACAGGGGAATTTCTTTGCCCGTGTGTTGGATGTTAACCCCAAAGCGATGACCAAGGTTTTTATAGAAGCAGCCAAACATAAAGGCACTTCCCTGGTCGAAATATTGCAGAATTGTGTGATTTTTGCCAACAAAGTACACGATCTTATCACAAACCGCGAAACCCGTGATGACTACCAATTGTGGCTCGAGCATGGAAAACCAATGCTTTTTGGAAAAAACAATGAGAAAGGAATTGTGCTCAGGGGAACCAAACTTGAAGTGGCTACTCTGGGCGAAAATGGCGTTACCGAGAAGGATATTTTGGTTCATGATCAGTACGAAACCGAACCAGGCATTCACATGATGATTGCCAGAATGATGCCTCCTGAATATCCGGTTGCTTTAGGTGTTATCAGATCAGTGGCATTTGAAACTTTTGACCAGAAAATGGTCGATACGATTGAGACTGAAAAACAAAAGGCTACCATTAAATCTGTTGATGATTTGCTGAATAGTGGTGGAACCTGGACTATTGAGTAGATAATCATAATTAGTTAGTTA
>JAQVGO010000078.1 GCA_028696715.1 Bacteroidales bacterium | reverse complement strand
AGTTGGCTAAAAGTTCCGGGTCCTGCTGCACGACCGGCTTCATTGCCTTATTGGCTGCATCGGAGAGAAATTGGAGTTGCCGGTCAGCTGCCCGATCCTGATAATCCCTTGCCTGATGCATATACCGGCGCAACTCCCCCAGCTTCTTTTAATATGCTGGCAGAAACGAAGGAATCTTTACCTGATCGTTTTAAAGTGTTGACTGAAGTTAATCAGCCCTGGGATTGGAACAGGTATTGGACAAACGATAAGTATGAAAATGAAGCTGAATACCGCACCTCAGCACAACCGGCATTGATTTATGCTGTTGAAGTGGATCTCAATGAGCCTCAAAATATTTATTACCTAAATCCGATTGGTCACAGCCATTATTCGGGAGCCGATGGGAAGCACTATTCAAATTTAAAAACTTTTACAACAGCTTTGGAAATATTTGAATCAATCACATTGAAAATCAAGAAGTAATGAATAAGATATTGATCAGTATATTTGGTTTATCAGCCTTGGCAATTCAACTGAATGCCCAAAATGCAGTAGTGAGCGGACGAGTGATTGATCAAACAAGTAACGAGCCTTTACCATTTGCCAATGTGGTTGTAAAAGGCACCAAAACAGGAGCTACAACCGATTTTGATGGTGAATTTACAATTGCCGGTATCAATCCTGGCTTTGTGACACTCGAAGCTACTTATGTAGGTTATAAAAATGCCGTTTCTGACGAAATTCAACTTACCAATGCCAAAACGGAGTATGTAATTATTAGCATGGAAAATGCAGGCATCGCGCTTCAGGAAGTGGAGGTTAAGGCTAATCCGTTTGTCAGAACAGAAGAAAGCCCGCTCTCGCTGCAAAAAATTGGAGTTAGCGAAATAGAGACCAGCCCGGGGAGTAATCGTGATATTTCACGCGTGATACAATCTTTGCCAGGTGTTGGGTCCGGTGTTTCTTTTCGCAACGATATCATTATCAGGGGGGGAGGTCCCAGCGAGGCAGTTTTTTATCTTGATGGTGTTCAAATACCTACGATCAATCACTTTGCTACGCAAGGTTCATCTGGAGGGGCAATAGGGATTTTGAATGCTGATTTTATCAGTGCTGTTGATTTTTATTCTGGTGCTTTTCCGGCTAATCGTTCCAATGCCTTGAGTGGTGTTTTTGAATTTACTCAAAAGGAGGGCAACAAAGAAAAAACCCGATTTCGCGGAACTGTGGGTGCCTCCGAATTAAGCCTGACACTCGATGGTCCGGCTGGTGAAAAGTCTAACTATATCTTCTCGGTTCGGCGTTCTTATCTTCAGTTTCTGTTTGATGTGATTGGTCTGCCATTCTTGCCCACCTTCAACGATTATCAGTTTAAATGGAAGACGAGATTTGATAAACACAATGAGCTTACTATCGTTAGCATTGGAGCATTAGATCAGTTTAAGCTGAACACCGGTATCAAAAATCCTACTGAGGAGCAGGAATATATTTTAACCTATCTTCCTGTAAATGAGCAGTGGTCGTATGCGATTGGTGCCGTTTATAAGCATTACAAACAAAAGAGTTTTCAAACTTTGGTGCTCAGTCGCAATATGTTAAATAACATTAGCTATAAATATCCTGAGAATGATGAGAGCAGAGCTCGTATTTTGGATTATAAATCGCAGGAAACAGAAAACAAGATTCGGTACGAGAATAACATCCGCTGGGGTGATTATAAGTTTGTTTATTCAGTTGGTGGCACTTACGCTAAATATTTTAATCGGACGAATCAACAGATTTTTGTTGGAAACGAGCTTACTACGCTGGATTATGAAACAAATCTCGACCTCTTGATGGCTGGAGGATCGGCTCAAATCAGCAGAAATTTCTTCAATGATCGATTGACGCTTTCGGCTGGACTACGAACTGACTTTAACAACTATAGTTCTACCATGAGCAACCCGATTGATCAATTGTCGCCTCGTTTTTCGGCTTCCTATGTTTTATCTGATCAATGGGCAGTAACCGCCAACACTGGTCGTTATTATCAACTGCCTGCATACACAACTTTAGGTTTCAGGAATAATGCAGGCGATTTGGTGAATAAAGATAACGAGCTGAAATATATTGGGGCAAATCATTTTATCGGGGGGCTTCAGTTCATTCCGCGCGAAGATGTATTTTTCTCCTTAGAAGGTTTTTACAAGCAGTATAACCAATATCCATTTTCTGTGAACGATTCGATAAGTCTGGCGAACAAAGGAGCTGATTATGGTGTATTGGGCAACGAAGAAGTACGATCAACAAGCAAAGGAAGGGCTTATGGTTTTGAGTTTTTAAACAGGTCGAAGCTGCCATCTGGCCTTAATTTGATATTTTCCTACACCTTTGTTCGAAGTGAATTTGAAGATTTCAATCAAAAATTGATTCCTTCCAGTTGGGATTTCCGACACATTATCGCCCTTACAGCTTCGCAAAATTTCAGCAGAAACTGGATTGCCGGAATAAAGTGGCGATTTGATGGAGGCCTGCCGTTTACGCCATACGATCTGGAAAAGTCTGCCTTAATCTCGGCCTGGGATGCACAAGGCCGGCCGTATTTCGATTTCGCAAGGCTGAATCAGTTGCGATTAGAGCCTTATCATCAGCTGGATTTGCGGGTGGATAAACGCTATTTTTTCGATCGATGGTCCTTGATGGTTTATCTTGATATCCAGAATGTTTACAATTTTAAAGCCAAATTGCAGGATGATGTGGTGAGGGAGAAAGACGCTAACGGAAATTTTATCACTGTTGATAACGATACCAAATATGTACTCAGAGGAATTGAAAACACCTCAGGAACAGTTTTGCCTTCGATTGGAATCATGGTAGAATTTTAAACCTAGCCGGCAGTTTGTTTTATGGTGTTTGATTTTCTAATGTTTACAGCCATGTTGCCCGGATCAAGTTCGAGCAGATTAAAAACAACCTGCTCATGCACTTGCAATTGATCAGCTAATTCAGCTGTATTAAACCGAAACATCGCACCACTCAGCTGTTCTTTCACAAATCCATAACCTCTTTGAGGATGTAGTTCAACTATAAGGCCTTTTCGCATGATATTAAGATATAATGTTTTACGTAGTAATACGAAGGTAAATGGCCTGTTTCAATAGACTTTTAAGCTAGTGTTAGTACTTCATTAAAATTGCATCAAAAAAGCCTGTCCTTTGTTTAGGACAGGCTCTTTTTAGCATGATTTTGGAAAATTACAATATTTGTATTTTCAATCAGGTCTTATTGAAATTTAGAGCTGAGGACCGGCAGCGACCAGCCTTTTGCCTTCTTCGTTATCTGTATATTTATCAAAGTTGTCGATAAACATCTTTGCCAGGTTTCTGGCTTTTTCTTCCCACTCACCAGCACTTTGATAAGTGTCGCGTGGATCCAGAATGCCATCATCAACGCGTTCGAGTGTTGTTGGAACTTCCAGGTTGAAAAGCGGAATGGTTTTCGTTGGTGCCTTGTCGATGCTGCCATCTAAAATGGCATCGATGATGGCCCTGGTATCTTTGATTGAGATTCGTTTTCCGGTTCCATTCCAGCCGGTGTTAACCAGATAGGCTTTAGCACCACTTGCTTTCATCCTTTTTACCAGTTCTATGGCATATTTTGTTGGGTGCAAGGCAAGAAAGGCATTGCCAAAACAGGCTGAGAAAGTAGGTTGTGGTTTGGTCACACCTAACTCAGTTCCAGCTAGTTTGGCTGTGAAGCCCGAAAGAAAATGATATTCTGTTTGATCACTGCTCAGTTTTGAAACTGGCGGCAAAACCCCAAAAGCGTCAGCTGTCAGAAAAATGACTTTTGTAGCATGTCCGGCTTTTGACACAGGTTTTACAATATTCTCAATATGATAAATTGGGTAAGAAACACGTGTGTTTTCGGTTTTGGAGCTGTCAGTAAAATCAATAGAGCCATCTTCGTGAATAACCAGATTTTCCAGAAGCGCATCCCTTTTGATGGCATTAAAGATATCAGGTTCGTTTTCTTTGCTCAGGTTGATACATTTGGCATAACATCCACCTTCGAAATTAAACACACCATCATCGTCCCAGCCATGCTCGTCATCACCAATCAATGCTCTTTTTGGATCAGCAGAGAGGGTGGTTTTTCCAGTGCCCGAAAGTCCGAAGAAAATGGCTACATCACCATCTTTGCCTACGTTGGCCGAGCAATGCATGGCTGCAATCCCTTTCAGTGGAAGGTAATAATTCATCATGGTAAAAATTCCTTTTTTCATCTCACCACCATACCATGTTCCACCTATCAAAGCCATACGCTCAGTAAGGTTGAATACAACGAAATTTTCGGAATGCATTCCCATTTCTTTCCAGTTGGGGTTTACTGTTTTTGAAGCGGTGAGCACTACAAAATCAGGTTTAAAAGTCTTGAGCTCTTCATCGGACGGACGAATGAACATGTTTTTCACAAAATGAGCCTGCCAGGCAACTTCCATCACAAAACGCACGTTCAGTCGTGTGTCGGGATTAGCACCTGCATACGCATCCATCACATAAAGTTTTTTTCCGGAAAGCTGATCAGAGGCAATGGTTTTCAATTTTTCCCATTTTGCAGGCTCTAGCGGCTTATTGTCGTTTTTGCCTTCTGTAGCCCACCATACAGTGTCTTTTGAAACCTCATCCATCACGATGTATTTATCCTTGGGCGAACGACCTGTAAAAATACCCGTATCAACTGACACTGCTCCGGTATCTGTTATTACACCTTTGGCAAAGCCTTCGAGGTTTGGATCTGTTTCGTGCTCGAAAAGAGTTTCGTAACTGGTGTTGTAGAATACTTCATTGACATCGGTAATACCGTATGAAGCCAAATCCACTCTGATTTTAGCGTCATCTTTAACCATCATGTTTTTGTATTTGGATTATTTTAAGATTAAAAATAAAGGTGCAAAGGTAAAAAGAAATGTTAAATCTCAATCGTTTGCGCTTGTAATATATGAATAAGAATTAAGGCAACCGAGAAGCCGGTTGCCTTAAATTGTTATCACTTGATCAAGTGCTTATTTTTTAGACTTTTTCTTGTCCTTTTTCGACTTGGATCCTTTTTTTGCCTTTTTTGCCATTTTTTCAGCCACAGCAGCTTGTGCAGCAGCAAGGCGTGCGATAGGTACGCGGTAAGGAGAACAACTTACGTAATTCAGTCCGGCCTCATGGCAGAACATCACTGAACTTGGCTCGCCTCCGTGCTCTCCGCAAATTCCCAACTTGATATCAGGACGGGTTTTGCGGCCTTTTTTAACGGCCATTTTAACCAGTTGTCCTACACCGGTTTGATCCAATATCTGGAAAGGATCATGCTTCAGGATGCCATTTTTAAGGTAAACATCAAGGAAACGTCCGGCGTCATCCCGGCTATACCCAAAAGTCATCTGCGTCAGATCATTAGTTCCGAATGAGAAGAACTCAGCTGATTGAGCTATTTCGTCAGCAGTTAAGGCAGCACGTGGCACCTCAATCATGGTTCCAACAAGGTATTTGATAGAATCGTTACGCTCTTCAAATACCTTATTGATGGTATCACGAACGATTTGTTCCTGCATTTTCATTTCTGCAAGTGTGCCTGTTAGGGGAATCATAATTTCGGGCAAAGTAACTATGCCACGGGTTTTGAGGTTAAGTGCTGCTTCGATGATGGCTCTGGCCTGCATTTCAGTGATTTCGGGATAGGTATTCCCTAAGCGACAACCACGGTGACCCAGCATCGGATTGAATTCAGCCAGATCGTGTATCTTATTTTTAATCGTTTCTACAGGTACTCCCATCACTTTGGCCATTTCCTGCTGCCCTTTATCATCATGCGGTACAAACTCGTGCAATGGTGGATCGAGTAAACGTACAGTAACAGGAAGACCTTTCATGGCTTCGAAAATACCTTCAAAGTCTTCGCGTTGGATGGGTAAAAGTTTGTCTAAAGCCTGCCGACGACCAGCTTCATCTGCGGCAAGAATCATTTCGCGCATGGCAATGATTTTGTCGCCACCAAAGAACATATGTTCTGTGCGGCATAGTCCGATTCCCTGAGCCCCGAAATTACGAGCAACTTCAGAGTCGTGTGGGGTATCAGCATTTGTTCTAACTATGAGTTTTGATTTCTTGTCTGCCAATTTCATCAGCTCACCAAAAAAGCCACTCAATTCAGGGTCTTTGGTCTCCACGCGTCCGTCATAAACTTCACCGGTGCTACCATTCAGAGAAATGAAATCACCTTCTTTAAAGGTTTTTCCACCCATGGTGATGGTGCGTGCTTTGTAATCAATCTTTATTCCGCCAGCACCTGAAACACAGCATTTTCCCATTCCGCGTGCAACAACGGCAGCGTGTGAAGTCATTCCTCCGCGAGCAGTAAGGATGCCTTCGGCCACATTCATTCCTTTGAGGTCTTCGGGTGAGGTTTCAACACGTACCAAAACTACTTTTTTGCCATTGGCGGCCCAGGTTTCGGCCTCATCGGCATGAAATACGATCTGGCCATTGGCAGCACCTGGAGAGGCTGGTAATCCCTTAGCCATCACCTTGGCTTTGGTAATTGCATTGCCATCAAAAACGGGGTGAAGTAATTCGTCCAGTTTGTTAGGTTCCACACGCATAATGGCTTCATTTTTGCTGATGATGCCTTGTTTCATCATTTCGATGGCAATACGAACCATAGCAGCTCCTGTCCGTTTTCCATTACGCGTCTGAAGTATCCACAACTTGCCTTCCTGGATGGTAAACTCAAGGTCCTGCATATCACGGTAATGATCTTCGAGTTTTTGTTGTAGCTTGTTCAATTCCTGATATATCTCAGGCATTGCTTCTTCGAGTGAAGGGAACTTATTAGCACGATCTTCTTCTGAAACATTTTGCAATGCAGCCCAACGTTTCGAGCCTTCCAGTGTAATTTCCTGTGGGGTGCGGATTCCTGCCACCACATCTTCGCCTTGAGCATTAAGCAGATATTCTCCGTTGAAAATATCTTCGCCTGTGGCAGCATCGCGTGTGAAGGCAACACCTGTACCCGAAGTATTTCCCATATTTCCGAACACCATAGCCTGCACGTTTACGGCTGTTCCCCATTCAGCAGGGATGTTGTTGAGTTTGCGGTAAACAATGGCGCGATCGTTCATCCAACTGTTGAACACTGCCATGATAGATCCCCAGAGCTGTTCCCATGGATCATCAGGAAAATCTTTGCCGGTAGATTTTTTCACAGCCTCTTTAAATCGGCGAACCATTTCCTTTAGATCGGCGGTATTGAGTTCAGTATCAAGGTCAACGCCTTTTTCTTCTTTGATCTGTTCGATGATTACTTCAAAGGGATCGTGATCTTCTTTTGATTCGGGTTTCATGCCCATCACAACATCACCATACATCTGCACAAAGCGGCGATATGAATCCCAGGCAAAACGTTCGTTTCCGGTTTTTCGTGCAATACCTTCCACAGCAACATCATTGAGGCCGAGGTTCAAAACTGTGTCCATCATACCGGGCATCGAAGCACGTGCACCCGAGCGGACTGACAATAAGCACGGGTTTTCGCGATCGCCAAATTTGGTACCCATAATCTTTTCAACTTGTTCAACAGCCGCTTCAACTTCTTTGCGAATCAGTTCTACCGTAGCATCATGTCCTTTTTCGTAATAAAGTGTACAAACTTCTGTAGTAATTGTAAAACCAGGAGGAACCGGAACACCGATCAAATTCATTTCGGCAAGGTTGGCACCTTTGCCACCCAGCAGGGCTTTCATCGAGGAATTACCATCGGCTTTGCGATCACCGAAGGAATAAACATACTTGGTTTTTGCCATGTTTAATAGATTTTATTATTGATAACTATTATAAATTTCTGAATGACTGTTAATTACGTTGATTTCAAATTAATAGGCAGCACAAAATTACGGTTTTTATGGCTCAATATGGGTAACTTAATAAGTTAATAAATTCTTTTTTTATCGCAATCGGTTGAATTTCAGCAATGCTATAATTTAAAAGCTTTCTAAATTGAATATTGTCCATTTTAAAGTCAAACTAAGCTTGAAGAATCGGAAAAAAAGGGTGAATTTCGTACTTTTATTTTTTATGGTAAAGCTTATGAAACATATTATTGGAATTCGTCATGAGGACAAGTACGTTATGGAAAGAAGGGTAGCACTTGTACCCCGTCATATCAATCAGTTAACGAAACAGGGTATTCGGTTTGAGGTTCAAAAATCAGCTAAACGAATTTTTCAGGATAACGAATTTGAGCAAGCAGGAGCCGAACTAAAAGATAAGATACAGGATGCAGACGTGATTTTTGGCGTGAAAGAAATGCCAATTGATTTTTTTGAATCCGGCAAAACCTATATTTTCTTTTCGCATGTAATCAAAGGGCAGGCATATAATATGCCGATGCTCAAAGCCATGATGGAGAAAAAATGTCAATTGATTGATTATGAAAAGATCACCAATGATGATGGCAGGCGTTTGATCTTTTTTGGTCGCTTTGCAGGATTAGCCGGGATGATCAACTCTTTGTGGTCGTTTGGGCAACGGCTTAATATTCAAGGCATTGAATCACCTTTTACTAAAATAAAACAATCACATCTTTATAATTCACTTGATGAAGCCATGCAAGCTGTTTCTGAATGTGGATTGAGTATAGCCCAAAAGGGACTTCCGGATGGAGTTGGCCCTGTTGTGATTGGTTTTACTGGCTATGGAAATGTTTCGAAAGGTGCACAGGAAATCGCCAATCTTTTGCCTTCCATCGAAATTTCGCCTGAACAATTGCTAGCTATGGACATGGAAAAGGCTTCTAAATCAATTGTATATAAGGTTATCTTCAAGGAAAAACATATCTCTGAACCTCTTGATACGGATCAGGTTTTTGAATTGTCACATTATTATAAGCATCCGGAGGCTTACAAGAATAGTTTTGAAAAGTTCGTTCCCAAATTGAGTATCTTGATGAATTGCATGTATTGGGACACAAAATATCCACGTATTGTTACGAAAGATTTTCTGGAAGAATTATTCGCCAGTGGAGAACCAAAACTAAAAGTGATAGGTGATGTTACCTGCGATCCGGATGGTTCGATTGAATGTACGCATAAAGGGACAGAAATTGAAGATCCTGTTTTTGTATATAATCCGAAAACACGTGATTATAAAATGGGTTTCGAAGGAGATGGAGTTTTGGTGATGGCTGTTGATATTTTGCCAAGTGAATTACCACGTGAATCATCCGAAGCATTCAGTGATGCACTTTTTCCATTTGTAGAGGCAGTTGCAGAAACAGATTTTGGGGTTGATTTTGATCAACTTACATTGCCTGCGCCCTTGAAGAGGGCACTGATATTACATCAAGGTGAGCTTACGCCTGACTATGGTTATTTAAAAAAGTTTGTGGAATAGTTTTAGGAGAGGTTTCTTTTCGAAAAAAATAAGTTAAAATCAAGTTTATGAAACAAATTCTGGTTTTGGGAGCCGGCCTGTCGGCTACTTGTCTGATTAATTATCTTTTGAAACAGGCAGAAATTTATGATTGGCAGCTGGTATTGGCAGATATTGATGAAGAACTGGCACAAAAGAAAATCAAGGGTCATCCAAGGGCTAAAGCTGTTGGATTTGATGTTTCGAATTCTGGCACCATTGATCGGTTGATTGATGGAAAAGATGTGGTGGTATCTTTGCTTCCTGCCCGTTTTCATGATGTTATCGCTGTTGCCTGTGTTAAAAAGGGTATTCAAATGGCGACGGCTTCCTATGTTTCACCAGCTTTGAAAGCTTTGGAGCCTGAGATAAAAGCAAAAAACCTAAGCTTCCTGAATGAACTGGGAGTCGATCCCGGGATAGATCATATGTCGGCTATGCGGGTGATTGACAGAATTCGCGAAAAAGGCGGACAGCTTAAATCGTTTTATTCTTTCACTGGTGGTTTGATAGCACCGGAATCTGATAATAATCCCTGGCATTATAAATTCACCTGGAACCCAAGAAATGTTGTGGTTGCCGGCCAGGGAGTTTCACAATATATTAAAAACGGACGCTATAAGTATATACCATACAATCAACTTTTTAAGCGTACGATCGAAAGGGAAGTATTGGATTACGGTAAGTTTGAAATTTATCCAAACAGAGATTCTTTGAAATACCGAAAGATATACCAATTGGATGATATTCCAACAATTTTCAGAGGAACGATGCGCCGTCCGGGCTATTCCGCTGCCTGGAATGTGTTTGTTCAGTTGGGATGTACTGATGATACATACACTGTTGAGGAATCTGAAAACATGACCTATCGGGCGTTTATCAATACGTTTTTGAAGTATGATCCTGAAAAACCTGTTGAGGAGAAATTAATTGAATATTTAGGTCTGGAGCCTGACGGTGAAATCATGCAAAAACTAGTTTGGTTGGGAATTTTTGAGGATAAAGTAATTGGACTTAAAAATGCTACTCCAGCTCAGATATTGCAAAAACTACTGACAGAAAAATGGGTGCTCGATCCGGATGACAAAGACATGATTCTCATGCAGCATGAGTTTGAGTACGAGATTGAAAATGTAAGTTATCAGGTTGTTTCATCGATGGTATATATTGGCAAAAGTACAACTGAAACGGCTATGGCAATTACAGTAGGTACGCCTTTGGCGATTGCTGTAAAATTATTACTCACCGATCAGATTAAACAGAAAGGTGTTATTATTCCTACAAAGCCCGAATTGTATAATCCGATTTTGGACGAGCTGGAAGAATACGGAATAAAATTCATTGAAAAAGAAAGTGTTGTATAGGCTTCAGGGCTTATTCTTATTGTCAAAATAGAAGCTGATTTGGAGGCTTTATTTTGGTTTGAATTTATTTTGGTCAGGAATGAAAGTACATTTTATTCCCGAATTTCTGATTTCTACCTGATTTATCAGCGAACAATTTAGAGATTCCTCATTGAATACAGAGAGCCTGATCAATTCACCTGTTTTCTTTAAGAGGTCATTGATTGTTATGCTATAATGCTTGCCTGATTTACAAATAATCACTACATCTACCTGCCTTAAGGTCTTGTTTGTGAGGTTGTAAACGACCAGGCAATTGGAATCAGGCTTGTGATACTGATACGCAATATCGACAGGCAGTTTTCCTGATTTACCAAGTGATGTCCAGTTCATGGGGGGCTAAAATTTAAATTTTGATTCCAAAAATTGATTGAGATCACAAATGTATATTAATTTGAATAGATTCAATATTAAATTGTAATTATTTTTTATTTGAAAAATGAAAAGTAGGTTTAAGGTTAAAAAATCTATTTTTGCCAAAAATTGAATTCATGGGCTGGTTTTTTACAATTATCATTATACTTATTTTAGTTGGATATTTTTATGGCAGAAATGAATCTGTTAGCAAAACCAAAAAGAAGCATGGGGCGAAAAGTTATGCCAAATGGGTAGGAGGGGGCTTAGGCTGGGCGTTTGGTGGTCCGATAGGCGGGATATTGGGGTTTGCTTTTGGCAAGATGTTCGAAGATATGCAGGCCGGAACCTATGCTCATCCATCCAATACCCTTCAGGGAGATTTTAAGATCAGCTTATTGGTTCTTTCGGCTGCAGTGATGAAGGCTGATGGTAGCGTTAGAAAATCGGAATTGGATTATGTGAAACGTTTTTTTGTGACCAATTTTGGTCAGTCGTCTGCAGAAGAATCCCTGTTAATGCTTCGGGAGATTCTGAAACAAGATATTAATATACAGGAGGTAAGCAGACAGGTTGGGCAGTTTATGGATTATTCTTCGCGTTTGCAGTTATTGCATTATTTGTTCGGAATCGCCCAGTCTGATGGTCGATTGCCACAGAATGAAGTTAATACGATTAGCGCGATTGCTGCTTATATGGGATTAAGCCCATCAGATTTTGATTCCATCAAAGCGATGTTTGTAAAAGATTCGAATAGTGCCTATAAGATTCTTGAAATACAGCCGGAAGCTTCTGATTCTGAGATAAAAAAGGCATATCACGAAATGGCCAGAAAGTTTCATCCTGATAAAGTGAATCATTTAGGAGAGGATGTGAGAAAAGCGGCAGAGATTAAATTTAAGGAGGTTACGGCTGCTTATGAACAGATTAAAAAGGAACGCAATCTGGTATAATTACTGAAAAAATCGCCAGTTTACACCAAAATAAAACCTGGCATCACGCATTGGATATCCGGGGGTGGTAAAATAGTTGAAATCACCTGTTAATCCAAACAGATTGGCATATTGAATATAAATATTGGCCCGTTTCACCTTCAATGCCAGAATAACATCCAGGTAAGGATAATTGCCTATTTTTTTGTCGTATTGTACATAAAAGTTTCGCAAGGCCGGCATATAAGCATTGGCATAATAAGCACTAAACCACCTGATATTAAAACCGGGTTGCAAAACTGCTGCTTTGTTAAAGAGTGATTGTGAGAAAGCAAATTTGAGATTGGCAGCTAATTCAGGTAAATGCATAACACTATCAATATCAGCTTTTTGATACGAAATGAAACCTCTTATCTCAAACTTTCCTTTCTGCATATCAAAAGTTGACTTAATTGCTCTGATGTTTAGCGTGCCTCCAATTTGTTCGGGCAAGGCATTGGAGTTGAGAAAGAGGTACTTATCAATACTCTTTTGGTTAACAGAAATTTTTAAAAATTTATATTGATAAGCTCCTTCAAGTTCAAATGTATTTTGTTTATCAAAACTATTATCCCATCTGAAATGATTGGATAACAAACTTTGATAAAACCAGGAAGGCGATTGTGACAGAATTTTTAGTGAAAGCTCGATTTTTCCAAAATCCTTCGATTTGGTTTTGAAAGCCTGGCTGGCCTTGCTGTCAAATTTAAAATCTCCCGCCTGATAACCACCCACAAACATATCCAGATGTGCAGACAACTGAGTTTTATTTTTTATGTTGAGGTTAAAACCTCCAAGTATTCCAAGCTGATCATAATTGAACTTTCTCACATAAAAAAGACTGTCGTTGGTAGCCTGAAACATTTTATAGGCAGCATGCTGGCCTCCAAAATAAAAATAGAACAGTGGAGTTTTGTTAGGGTCTCTATAACTTAAACTATTCCAAATCAAAGTGTTCTTAACCATTTGAGTCGAAATGGAATCATTAGTCATTAATGAATCCAGAACACGACTATAGGGTTTGTAAAATTCATTTAATGGACTATTATCTGAATAGTTCAGTTGGTTTCTTTTGTAAAGAAAATTGTGCTTAATACGTCCTGCTTGCAGTCGATTTCTTGTTTTTCCTGATGAATCAGCTGTTTGTGAATTTGGACGGGAGAAAACAAAATATTGCTCAAACCCGAAACCCGATGATTTGATAACGCTGTTGGCCTGTTGAAGCCAAACATCAATCACTCTACGGTCAGTTTCTATATTATTTATAAAGATGCTATCATCAACTATACCACCGTTTTCCTGTTGTTCAAGTTTGTTTCGAAAATAAAACGCACCTATGCCGTATCTCTCGTATTTGGTACGATAACTACCAGAAAATATTACACTACTATTATTGGTTTTATTATTGAGAAACGGACCAGGAGAGTTGATTAAATTATAATTCATTCCAATTATGAATCGCGGTGCAAATTCACGCGCAAAGTTCACCCCTAGCTGCTGTTCTTTTTTTCCTCCCATGGTGTAACGAATCTCAGAATAGGGGAGTAGGGGTAGAAAAAATCTGACATCTTGTTCATTTTTAATGAAATTATCGTTGGCGGGGATTTGCATGTCAAACCCTATTTCATTTCTTGTAAAAGGATTCAAAACAGATTGATGAGCCAGGCCAGCATTGCTGAGTGTGGCAAAAGTATTGAAAGGCTCACTCAACGGATCAAAATAGGAAGCATTAAATAGACTGGTATCAGCGTAATGAGTTGCATTAAGTGCAAGGCTGTCAAAACCAGAGTGAAAGAACAGTATCTGTGTTGAGTCAATCTTAGGTGTTTCAGTAGTATCAGGTTGTGTATGAGCTGAAAAATGAAATAGTAGTAGAATTAAAGTAAGAATTAAGGAGATGTACAGAGATTTAGCCAACATAACAAAACGTATAATTTTGTGTGTAAAATTAAGCAATTACATTCGACTTTGTATGTAAGCCCGGACAGATACATCAATTATAATAAAAATCAAAAATCCCCACTACAATAAAGCAGCGGGGATTTGATAAGGGGCGGCGACGACCTACTTTCCCACCTGTTACGGCAGTATCATCGGCGCTGGCAGGCTTAACTTCTCTGTTCGGAATGGGA